>RFHT01000110.1 GCA_003696835.1 Bacteroidota bacterium | reverse complement strand
TGATACGGCTTTTTATTACACCCTCATTCCTATGTTCATGCTGCTGCTGGCCCTCTTTGTGCTGCGCAGGCTCACCAGCCGACCAACTGCCTGAGGTAGCCCTGCTTGTGTAGCTGTTTTTATTTCACACCTAAATTCCCCATTCGATGGACCCTGCCCAGGCCGATTTTCGTTCTCCCCGCCAGCGCTTTCAGGAGCTGTTTGAAGCCGTACACCACAGTGGCATGCTGCAGGATGGCAAGGCTTTTGCCGACGCCCTGCCCAATGGCCCGGCCGAAGAGATTCTGGCAGCCTACCAGCAGCAAAGTGCCCTGCCGGGCTTCGACCTGCAAGCTTTTGTACGGCAGCATTTTACCTTTCCGCCTTCGGCTTCCTCCGGCTTTAAGAGCGACCTCAGCCGCAGCCCCCGCCAACACATTGAAGCCCTGTGGGAGGTGCTCACCCGCCAGCCCGATGCCCCCCATCCGGGCAGTTCACTCATTCCCCTGCCCTACCCCTATATTGTGCCGGGCGGCCGCTTCAACGAAATTTATTACTGGGACAGCTATTTTACCATGCTGGGACTGCAGCAAAGCGGCCGCATTGCCCTCATGGAGTCTATGCTCAACAATTTCAGCTGGCTCATTCACACCTTTGGCTACATCCCCAATGGCAACCGCACTTACTTTCTGGGGCGCTCCCAGCCTCCTTTTTTCGCCCTGATGGTGGACCTGCTTGCCCAAAGCAAAGGAGCAAGCATTTACCTGCAATACCTGCCTGCCCTGGAAAAGGAATACGCCTTTTGGATGCAGGGAAAAGATGAACTCGCTGCCGCCGGGCAGGCCCAGCGGCGCGTGGTACGCCTGCCCGGCGGCCACGTACTCAACCGCTACTGGGACGCCCACAACAGCCCCCGGGAGGAAATGTATGCCGACGATGTGCAGCTACGGGCGCGCACCCCTCATGCTCCTGAGGAGTTTTACCGCCACATTCGCGCGGCTTGCGAGTCGGGCTGGGACTTCAGCAGCCGCTGGCTGCGCCACCCTCAGCAGTTGGGCAGCATACACAGCTGCGACATCCTGCCTGTGGACCTCAATGCCTTGCTGTATTTTCTGGAGCAGAGCCTGACCAAAGCCCACTCCCTGGCCGGGCATGCTGCCCAGGCCGGGCAGTACGAGCAGCTTGCAGAGCAACGAAAGCAAGCGCTGCTGCAATGCTGCTGGGATGAGACCCAGGGCTTTTTCATGGACTACGACTTTGTGGCACAACGCCCCAAAGAGGTGCTTTCCCTGGCGGGCACCTTTCCGCTTTTTTTCCAAATGGCCTCCGATGCCCAGGCCAGGGCCTGCGCCCGGGTAATTGAAGCTGCTTTTTTAAAGCCCGGCGGCCTGGTGTGTACCCCCCTGCACACCGGCCAGCAATGGGACGCCCCCAATGGCTGGGCGCCCCTGCACTGGATGTGCATACAGGGGCTGAGACAGTACGGCCTGCACCCGCTGGCCGATGAAATACGCAACAGATGGGTGACCCTCAACATACGGGTGTACCGCCAAAGCGGAAAAATGCTCGAAAAGTATAATGTGGAAAATCCCGCCCTCAAAGGAGGAGGAGGCGAATACCCCGTGCAGGACGGCTTTGGCTGGACTAATGGCGTATTGCTGAAGCTGCTCAGTGAAATGGATGAAGACTTTGCGTGAAACGCCCTGCTATTTTTAAACTTGACATACTCCCCGAAGAATATTAATTTATAAGCTTGAATTAACCCTTTTGCTACAGAATGGGTCAACCATAGCATCGGTTTTTGTGTATAATAAAATATAAAGCACTTGTTCACAACACCTTTATTTGTCCATACTACCATGAAAAGGTCAGCTACATATCTCCTGCTTGTGCTGATGCTTGTTTTGCCTTTTCACAGCCAGGCAGGATTTACCTTCAGAGAAGATGTCAAATGGGTGAAAATTCCCGTTGAGATCATAAATAACATTGTATTGATTCCCGTTCGCATCAACGGATCCTTTGAGATGAACTTCATACTGGATACGGGGGTGCGCACCACCATACTGACGGAGCCCCTGGTAACCAGCTTTTTGTCGCTCGACTCCATAGAGAATGTGCGCGTGCGGGGCCTGGGCGAAGGCTCGGCCATAGATGCCGTGCTGGCCCGCAATGTATCCATCAGCATGCCGGGGGTGGTGGGCAAAGGCATCAACATCATCATTTTGCCCCAGGGCCTGATTTCCTATTCCGAAATGTTTGGCAAACCCGTGTTTGGCATTATCGGTTACGAAGTCTTTGGTCAGTTTGTGGTGGAAATTAATTATCAGCAAAAATATGTAAAGCTTTACAATCCCTTCGAATTTAAGGCCCGTGGCAAATGGAAGCGCAACCGCCTGCCCATCACCATCAAGCGGGGCAAACCCTACATACAGGCCAGGCTGGTGGACCACGAAGGGGAGGCCATAGAAAGCGAGTGGCTCATTGATACGGGCGCCAGCCAGGCGGTGGCCCTCTTTCACGATGAGCTGGAAATACCCGACCGCACCATTGAAACCCTGCTGGGCAAAGGCCTGAGCGGGGATGTGTTTGGTAAGCTGGGCCGCGTACAGGCTTTCCAGCTGGGCAAACACCAGTTCAGGGATGTCATTGCCGGCTTTCCCGACCCCAGTTCGCTCAACATGATTGCTGGCACAGAAGGCCAGTGGTACGGCAACCTGGGGGCCGAAATCATGTCGCGCTTCAACGTGATATTTGACTACACCCACGGCTACCTCTACCTCGTTAAAAACAACAAATACAAAAAACCTTTTACCTACAACATCAGCGGCATAGAGGTGATGGCCAAAGGCAACCAGTTTCAGAGCTTTATCATCAGCTACGTGCGCCCCAATTCGCCCGCAGCGGAAGCTGGCATTCAAATCAACGACGAAATACTCGCCCTCAATGGCCTGCCCATTACCAACCTCAACATAGGCGATATGTACCTCAACCTCAACAAGCGCATCGGCAAGCGGGTTTCGCTCAAAGTAAGGCGGGGCGACCTCACGCTCAAAAAGCGCTTTGAGCTGGTGTCGGAATTGTAGGAGGGGCCCAGGCTGGAGATTGTGGGGGAATTAGCCACTTAGAACACATAGGGCACGGAGGAGGGCACGGAGGAGGGCACTAAGGAGCACAAGGAGGCCAGCCGGGGCAAAGTTGATTAGGGGTGATTGATTAGCCACTTAGGGCACAAAGGAGCACACGAAGGCCAACTGGGGCAAAGTTTATTGGGGGTGAATCTGTCCCGATTTATCGGGATGAAGATCATAAAAAATCAGTGTTTTTTTGGGGGAGGAAATGAGCACCTGGATTGGTGAAATTCGTGGCAAAAAATCAGTATTTCCCTTTTAACGGCATAGAGCTTCAATTTGAAACCACGGAGCGGGCTGATTTGCGCAGATTATTATATCTTTGCTCAAAGTGAGCAGCCTTACATGCAAGTACAGTTATTGTTGGCACAAATTGAGCGCTTTAAGGAGTATCTGCGGAAGAAACCAGATTTTCGCAGCCTGTATGCCTGGGAAGCCCTGCGGCATTTTCAGCAGCACTGGGACATAGCGGCGGCCGACTTTGGGGCCATGTATGCCCGCAGCCTGCAAAACAGCCAGAGCCAGCGCCTGTGGAAACGGGAGGCCTGGTATCCCAGGGAAATCATGCTGGGCTTTATCGCCCTCTCGCCCGACTTTGTGCGCAACATGTTTGCCGATCTTTTTGACGAAAACCAGCCGCTGACGCAGCGCATGCAGCGCTTCAGCTTTTGCTGCGACGCCCTGCTGGAAGACTACGCCCGGCTGCCGGGCAAGTCCAGAGAGGATGCCCATTTCCACCATGCACACATGCTCTTTGTTTACCTGGCCCTGCGTTTTCCCGGCCAATATACGCTCTTCAACTATGAGGCGTTCAGGCGCTGCATGCAGTCGGTGGGCAGCCGAAACATACCCGCTGAATTTGAAGTGGAACGTTTTGTGAAGCTGAGCCGCGCAGTTTATACCTTTATGCAAAAAGACCAGGAACTGCTCGAGCTTCACCGCCGCCGGCTGGACAGCCGGCAGCACTACCTGCAGCCTGCCATGCTGCTGGTGGATGAGTTTTACCAGGTGATGGACAAAGCATGAAAAAATAATTGGCACAAAGCCCAGCCACCTATTTGTTATACAACCCTAAACCTACTCATCATGAACAAATTTCTCTCCTGTTTGCTCGGAATGTGCCTACTCATAAGCAGTGCACAGGCCCAGCAAAAACCCGTTTTTTCCGGCATGGATGTATTTGCCCTGGAATGGGTGAGCCAGCCTCAGATTTCGCCCGACGGCCAGTATGTGGTGTATGAAAGGCGCAGCATGGACCTCATGAAAGACCGGCGCACCGCCCGCCTGTGGCTGGTGAAAAGCGATGGCAGCCAGCACCAAAAACTCACGGCCATGGATGTGCCCGAGGGCAACCCCCGCTGGTCGCCCGATGGTAGCCGCATTGCGTTCACCGCCAGCACGGAGCAGGGTACGGAGGTGTTTGTGTACTGGATGGACAGTGGCAAATACGCCCGCATTTCGCAGCTGGAATACTCGCCTTCCGGCCTGAGCTGGTCGCCCGACGGGCGTTGGCTGGCATTTTCCATGTTTGTGGCGGGCAAGGAGCTTAGCCTTGTTCCTCCTCCTCCCAAGCCCAAAGGCGCCCAGTGGGCCGATCCGCCCCGGGTAACCACCCGCCTCAAACACGAAGCCGACGGAGCCGGATATTTGCCGCCAGGCCATTATCACTTGTTTGTGCTCGCCGCTGAAGGGGGCAGCCCGCGTCAGCTCACCTCTGGCCCCTACCACCACCGGGGCGCGCCGGTGTGGGCCAAAGACGGGCAGCACCTCTTTTTCTCAGCCAACCGCAAGGAGGACTGGGAGTACGACTTCCGCAATTCGGAGATTTACAAAATAGACGTAAACACTGGCGAGGTGAGCCAGCTCACCCACCGCCAGGGCCCCGACCACAGCGTGGCTCTCTCACCCGACGGCCAAACCCTGGCCTACCTGGGTTTTGACGACAAGCTGCAAACCTATCAGGTCACCCATTTGTACACCATGCGCACCGACGGCTCCGGCAAAAAGCAGGTGCCCCTGAAGCTGGACCGCAGCCTGGCTTCGCCCGTATGGGACAGCCAGGGCGAAGGCATCTATTTGATGTACGACGATAAGGGCAATACGAAAATTGGCTATACCAGCCTGGGGGGCAAGCTGCGCCTGATTACCGGCAATGTGGGGGGCACGGCCATGGCACGGCCTTATGGCGGAGGCTCTTTTTCGCTGGCACAAAACGGCAGCCTGGCATTTAACTACACCACCCCCTCCCAACCTGCTGAGCTGGCCATCATGGCACCTTCGGACCAGCAGGCGCGTTTGCTGCTGAACCTCAACGAGGACCTGCTGGGCCACCGCCAGTTGGGCGAGGTTGAGGAAATCTGGTACCGCTCCACGGTGGACGGGCGCGATATTCAGGGCTGGGTGGCCTATCCGCCCTATTTTGATGCCTCCAAGCGGTATCCGCTGCTGGTGGAAAATCACGGCGGGCCCATTTCCAACTACGGCGACCGCTTTTCACCCGAAATACAGCTCTACGCTTCGGCGGGCTACGTGGTGTTTTACCCCAACCCCAGGGGCAGTACCAGCTATGGCGAGGAATTTGGCAACCTGCTGTACCACAACTACCCCGGCGATGACTACCAGGATGTGATGGATGGGGTGGATGAATTGCTCAAACGGCCCTACCTTTCGCCCGACAGCCTGTTTGTAACGGGCGGCAGTGCCGGCGGCATCATGACGGCCTGGATCATCGGGAAGAACAACCGCTTCCGGGCGGCGGCGGTGGTAAAGCCCGTGATGAACTGGGTCAGCAAAACCCTTACGGCCGACAACTACTACGGCTACGCCTACAGCCGCTACCCGGGCCAGCCCTGGGAGAATATGGAAACCTACATGAAGTTTTCGCCTGTTTCGCTGGTGGGCCATATCCAAACCCCTACGCTGGTGATGGTGGGCATGGAAGACCTGCGCACGCCGGTTTCGGAGGCCAAACAGCTATACCATGCGCTCAAGCTGCGGAAAATTGAAACGGCGCTGGTGGAAATTCCGGGAGCCTATCACTTCATTTCGAACCGCCCCAGCCAGATGATGACGAAAATTGACTACATTCTGGCCTGGTTTGAGCGTTACCGCTGAGGGCTGGCAGTGGGAGAGCTCCTGTAAAGCGGGGTACCCCTGAACGCCCGCTACGCGGCGGGCAGTGAGCGAGCTGATGGGTCGGGCACCATCAGCTCGCGTTTTGTAGTTGGGGTAGCCAAGATGCAACTGCACTCACAGGGCCGGGCTCAGAAAGGGGATGCCCAGGCCGAGGCCCCGCAGGATAAAGAGGCAGGCAAAGAGGGCCACAAAGAGGCGGATGACTGCTGGTTTTTGGAAAGAGAGCTTGTGTTGCCAGCGGTTGCCCAGCCAGCTCAGCAGCATCATGCCGGGAATGGTGCCCAGGCCAAAAAGGGCCATATAGGCCGTGCTGTAGGCCCAGTGGCCCGACACCAGGGCGCCGGCCAGGCCCATATATACAAAGCCGCAGGGCAAAAAGCCATTGAGCAAGCCTATCTGGAACTGTCCGCCCACGCCCTGCTGCCGCAGCAGGGCCGAAAGGCGCATGCGCAGCTGCACCAGCCCCTGCTTCAGCAGGGGGATGCGCAGTAAATGGCGCTCCCAGTTGGGAAATACCAACACCGACAGCAGCAACAACACCCCCACCCCAATGGACAGGCTCTGCTGCCAGGCCGAAAACTGCAGCATTTCTCCAAACAAGCCCACCAGCAAGCCCATGAAGCTGTAGGTGAGCGTGCGCCCCAGGTTGTACAGCAGCTTTCCGGTAAAAAACTGCGCACTGCTCTGGCCCGGACGCCTGCCCATAGCCAGCACAATGGGGCCACACATGCCCACGCAGTGAAAACTGCCCATTAATCCCATTATCAAAGCGGTCCAAAGCATCTG
>RFHT01000109.1 GCA_003696835.1 Bacteroidota bacterium | reverse complement strand
GTGGCTAATCAACATCCTGCCCCAAACTTTGCCCCAACTGGCTTCGTGCCCTCCTCCGTGCCCTCGGTGAACTTTGTGGCTAATCAACATCCTGCCCCAAACTTTGCCCCAACTGGCTTCGTGCCCTCCTCCGTGCCCTCGGTGATCTTTGTGGCTAATCAACATCCTGCCCTATCCTCCCACCATTTTTACCTTGTAGCCTTTAGCCAGCAGAGCCTGTTGTACTTTCTGCCGGAAATCACCCTGCAGCATGATCTCCCCGTTTTTGACGCTGCCCCCGCAGCCGCACAGGCTTTTGAGCTCCTTGCCCAGGGCTTTGAAGTCGGCTTCGCTGCCCACAAAGTTCCACACCTTCGTGACCTTTTTGCCGCCCTTGAGCTTGCGGTCCAGCTGGATCTTCAGCGTCTGCTGCCGGGGCGGCAGGGTGGCTTCCTCTTCGGGCTGCTCCTGCTCGTAGGTGTAGTCGGGGTCGGTGGAGTAAACAATTCCGTCGTATTTTCGTTTTTTAGGTTTCATGCCACTTGGGTTTTAGGTATGCAGAGGCAAAGGTACAAAATTCACATTCATTTGTGTGCCAGCCCTGGGCTTAATACCTTTGTGGCGGTTAAGAATGGGCGAACATACACCTTCACAGTTTCGCCTTTCTCAGCTCGATTTGCGCCCAAAAATGCGAATCGGGCCGCTTGGCATGAACACATAATCTGGTACTGCCCCCTGTGGGCCTGCGATCATGAAAACGGAAGAACTCCTCAAATTATACCAGCAACATCCTGAACTTGTAGCCTTTAGTGAGCAGCTAAAGCAAAAAACCGGCGGCAAATACCACTTGCAGGGACTCTGTGGCAGCCAGCTCAGTTTTTGGGTCAGCGCCATGTACCGCCTCATGGGCCGCAATGTGCTCATTATCCTCAACGAGCAGGAGGAGGCCCTCTACCTGCAAAACGACCTGCGCTCCCTCATGCCCAAAAAGGAGGCCCTGCTGTTTCCCGCCTCCTACAAACGCCCCTACGAGGTGGAGGAGGTGGACAATGCCAATGTGCTGCAGCGGGCCGAGGTGCTCAACACCCTCAACCACACCAAAACGGGCCGCCAGCTCATCATCACCTATGCCGAGGCCCTGAGCGAGCAAGTGATCAACAAGCGCAGCCTGGTGCGCAATACCCTGGAAATACGGGAAAGTGAAAGCTGTGGCATGGAGTTTATCGTAGAAACGCTGGAGGAATATGGCTTTGAGCGGGAAGACTTTGTGTATGAGCCCGGGCAGTATGCCGTGCGCGGTGGCATTGTGGATGTGTATTCTTTCGGCCATGAGCTGCCCTACCGCATAGAGTTTTTTGGTGAGGAAATCGACTCCATCCGCCTCTTTGACCCCGCTACGCAAATGTCGGAGGGCCGGGTAAAACAGGTTTCGCTCATCCCCAACATACAAACCCAGCTAAGCCAGGAGGCCCGCATGAGCTTTCTGGAATACCTCTCGCCCAGCACGGTGGTATTTATCAAAAGCGTGGATTTTGTAAAAGCCGACCTGGACCGCATGTTCAATAAAGCCGGGCAGCGCTACCAGGCCCTGCTGGAGCAGAGCAAGGGCGCCGCCCTGAGCAGCGAACCGGCCGAAATCTACCTGGACGGGCAGCGCTTTGTGAAGGAGCTGGAAGGTTTTTCGGTGGTTGAGGCGGGTAGCCGCGTCTTTTTTGCCCGGCACGATGCCCGCATCCACTGGAAGAGCACCGCCCAGCCGGCCTTCCACAAGGAGTTTGAGCTGCTGGCCAGGCACCTCAAGGACAACCAGGCCGCAGGCGTGCGCAACCTCATCTGTGCCAATAACCCCAAACAGATCCGCCGCCTGGAAGAGATTTTTGAGGAAATCGACCCCCAGGTGCAGATAGAAGGGGTGCTGTGCGAAATACATGAAGGCTTTCTGGACCAGCAGCTGCGCATTGCCTGCTATACCGACCACCAGATATTCGACCGCTACCACCGCTACAAGGCCCGGGCTCAGAGCAAGCGCTCACAGGCCATCACCCTCAAAGAGCTGCGCGAGCTCAACCCCCGCGACTATGTGGTGCACGTACACCACGGCATCGGGCAGTTTGCCGGGCTGCACACCATCAAGGTAGGCGAGCACATACAGGAGGCCATTAAGATCATCTACAAGGGAGGAGATTCCATTTTTGTCAATGTCAATTCCCTGCACAAAATCTCCAAATACACCGGCAAGGAAGGGGCCGTACCCAAGCTCAACCGCCTGGGCAAGGCCGGAGCGGCAGCCTGGGCCAAAACCAAGCAAAAGGCCCGCAACCGCGTCAAGCAGCTGGCCTTCGACCTGGTGGAGGTCTATGCCAAACGCAAGGCTACGCCGGGCTTTGCCTTCTCGGCCGATACCTACATGCAGCGCGAGCTGGAGGCTTCCTTTATGTACGAGGATACCCCCGACCAGGAGCGCACCACGGCCGAGGTGAAGGACGACATGGAAAAACCCATCCCCATGGACCGGCTGGTGTGTGGGGATGTAGGATTTGGCAAAACGGAAATTGCCATACGGGCGGCCTTCAAGGCCGCCGTGGACGGCAAGCAAACGGCCGTGCTGGTGCCCACCACCATTCTGGCCCTGCAACACTACAGAACCTTCAGGGAGCGCCTGCGCGACATGCCCGTAACGGTGGATTACGTCAACCGCTTCCGCAGCAGCAAGCAGATCAAAGAAACCCTGGCCAAAACGGCC
>RFHT01000773.1 GCA_003696835.1 Bacteroidota bacterium | reverse complement strand
GCCTCCGACAATTCCAAATTGTCGTAGTTGGTGGGAATGGTCAGATACAGGGCTGTGGGATCGGACTTGTCAATTACCACCCAATGAAATCCTTCCAGGGGAGCAAGGTCGTGTCCGGTTTCTCTGCGGATTACCGCTTGGGGGTCTGCAATAAATTCTGCTTTCAGTTTGGGGTCCTGCTGCACCTTTTCCAATAAAGCTGGCATGATGGCAGCTGCTTCCTTTTTTAATTGTTCTAAGTTTTGCATAATGATTTTGTTTAAGGTGAATGATGGAAAGACAAAATGAATAAAGCATCATCGATGAGGACAAATTTAGCTGACGGCATCCTGAGAAAACTGTCAAAGATGCTTAAATCCCTGTCTAGTCTGGCATTTTTGGAATTTCTCCTTTTTATTAAAGGTATCAACCAGTGCAAAACCCATCGCAAACGCACAAAGGGGGTTTGTTTGGTTTTTTTGAAGCAACATAGTGAAGAGAACATGCATGCATTTTTCAAATTTCGCGGACTTATTTTGTATATGCTATTGCTGATGCTTTGCCGAAATCCCCTCCCCGCCCAGGCCCACCTCAGTGGTGAGGTCTTTCTCGATCTGGAAACAGGCTTATTCAGGTGCAAGCTCACCCTCAGCCAGCTTCCGCAGCTCGAGCACTACCAGATTTTGCTCAACAAAGGCATGAACATTAAGTATTTCCGGGATCAGGAGGGTCAACTTTTGCCTTATGAAGGATATTATGGCGGCAAGATGCGGGGAGGGGCCTTGCAGTACAGCTTTGTCAATGAGGAAGAGGAAAAAATCCCACTTCCTTCCACCTTTTCTGTGGAATACCTGGGTGCTTTCCCCAGGTATGTAGATTCGCTCAACACCTTTGATTACAATGGCTTCATTTCTATTAATGCCCAAACCCTCAGGGCAGCTGCCCAAACGGTATGGTACCCCCAATTGTACGATGAATCTCAAGACCGCATATTCGACCTGTTTACTTATGACCTTAGCCTGAAGGTGAACAAGGAAACGATGCTTTTTGTCAATGGCAGTATTCCGAAAAAAGCCAAGTCTGCGCATTTTTCCTCTGAAAAAGCGCGGCCGCTCCTCTTGTTCATAGGGGATTATGAGGTTATCACCAGTAATGGGAATTATTTGTTGAACCTGGGCGTAGATGCGCACACTGCAGAACTGGTAATGAAGTCCATGGATGAGGTCAAAGGGGTATTGTCGGAAATTCTAAAGCGGCCATTTACCCATGATCCCATCTTTTTGATCAACCACCAGGATGTTGATTGGGAAGCAGGCAGGGTGTGGGCTTTCAACCAGTATCCGGCCCTTGTATTCAGCGGCCTGGATTTTGCCACAGTGCTCAATGAGCAGGGACAACTTCCTCCCCCCTTAATTAAAGGTTTTGGGCATGAATTTGCACATAATTTCTTTGGGTTGGATGTATTCCGGGGTGAGTTAGCCTGGTTTTGGCTGGAATCTTTTCCCGAGTACCTGTCTTTTGAGGTGGCCGAGCACCTATGCCCCCCAGGCTATGTAAACAGCCTGTTGCTCAAAATGGCCAGTTCCCTGCAAGAGGCATCATTTGTTCCCTTGCCTCAAATCGAGAAGGCCGAAGAAATAAATGAGGCTTATCGCTATGTGATGGGCCCGCTGATATTGAAATGTTTTGCCGACACCTTCGGCAAAGCAAACATGCATTCAGTGCTACGCAAGTTATTGAAATATGCGGAAATCCAACCCCTCAGCTTGGATTTGTGGAAACAAGCTGCCATGGAAAGTGGTATAGACCCAGCAGCATTTGAGGAGTTTTATGCCCAATATGTAGCTGACCCCAAATTTAAGGAGCATGTATGGGAGTTTATCAATAAGAAGTACGAATAAAACCGTGGATTATGCCCTGAACCTGTTTGCGATATATGCATTGAGCTGATCCCATTCAACAGTAGGCAAGGGCTGTTTGGGGGGGCGGAAAAATTCGCGCTCTCTGGGCATATAATACAAGCTCGCGGCCAGTAAACCTCTCACTTCCTGCTCCCATTTTTTTCTGTCTGGCCCGAAATCTTCAAATAATGTTACCAGCCCAATGGCAAATTGAATGGAAAATTTGGTATCACCGGAGTTTTGACTTTGTTCAAAGCCCTTTGTGAAACAGCTTTGGGCATGTTCGTGCATGTTTAAAGCCAGGCACAAGTGCCCAGTTTGCAGCATCAGTTGTCTCAACATCACATAGTTCGTGTCATTGATGGATGTTTCCAGCGCTGAGGCCAATCTCTGGCAGTATTTCTCAGCCATTTGAGGGGAATGAAGGAAATAATGGTTTACTGCCATGTGATAGATCAGCACGAGTTTCTCCGTCAGTTTCTGAGGATGACAACGATGAATATTTTCGACCGCCAGGTCATACCTGCCGAGCTGCTCCAAGAGGATTAACTCAGCTTCCCGCAATAGATCACTGCAGTTAATTGGGACTTCTCGCTTTTGGCTTTCAAGCAGCTGTAAGCCTTCCGAATACTTACCTGCCCTTATATTATTTTTGAAATATTCAAGTATATAAGTTGCCCACAAAAAATTATTTAACTCTTCCCCACCTTTCTGCTCACCAAACAACTCCTGTATTTTTTGGTGGCTCACCGAGGTATATATTAAGTCAATAGCTGTTCTCTGCCATATCCGCTCAATGATGTTAAAACAGGCAAAAGCCCGCTCAAAGTTTTTTTTGATGCGATAAAGCCGCCCCATGTTAATAACCGGCTGTAAAAATCTGCCAAAATTTTGGGGGGATCCCATCGGAACATGATGAATCAACCACTTGAGTTGAATATGGCACAAGTTATCTGCCCCCTGCAGGTCTCCTTTCAGGGCAGCAATCAGCGCCGCCTGATT
>RFHT01000108.1 GCA_003696835.1 Bacteroidota bacterium | reverse complement strand
TCCCTAGCCCCGCGGCTTTAGCCTGGGGTTTTGAGCTCCCCGGGGCAGCATTCCACAGGTATAGGTGGGGTTGGGAGGGGTGAATGCCATGGATACCTTGTGGCAGATTGATTCTATCTTAAAAAAATACATCCCATTTACCATTTAACGTATAATGGACCTTCGTGCTGGTCCTCACTTGGTATCCAGCAAGGTAGCAGTTAAATTTGCTGCCAGTGTCCACTTGCTGCACTGCACCTAAGTCTTTTTACCATGAATAAACCAGCCATCGAACTCATCGCCTTTGATGCCGACGACACCCTGTGGGTAAATGAGCCCATTTATACCGAAGCCCAGCAAGCCTGCGAAACCATCCTCAGGCCCTACCTGGGGCAGGAGGTGCTGCACGACCGGCTGTATGAATTTGAGCGCAAAAACCTCCAGATATTTGGGTATGGGGTAAAGGGATTTGTGCTCTCCATGATAGAAACGGCCATTGAACTCTCTCAGGGCAGGGTGAAGGGGGAGGAAATTCAACGCATCATCGACATTGGCAAGGAGATGCTGGCACGGCCCATAGAAGTGCTGGAAGGGGTGCGCGAAAGCCTGGAGGCGCTGTCGAAGCAGTATGAGCTCATGATTATCACCAAGGGGGATTTGTTTGACCAGGAAAGCAAAATTGCCCGCTCGGGCCTGGGCGATTTTTTCTCCAAAGTAGAAATTGTTTCCGAAAAAACCCCTCAAACCTACCAGGAGATCGTGAGGCGGCACCACATTGATCTCCGGCGTTTTCTGATGGTGGGCAATTCTCTCAAGTCAGACGTACTGCCGCTGTGTGAAATAGGCGCTCATGCGGTGCACATTCCCTTTCACACCACCTGGGTGCACGAGCAGGTGGCGCCTCAGCAACTGGACGGCAAGCAATACTGGGAATTGAACGACATACGCGAGCTGCCTGGTTTTCTGGATGTATCCCTGGCAGATACGGTTTAGCATTTGGGCAAATTTCCCTATCATTGTAGCCTCATTCACATTTATGCCCAAACTATACGTCATAGCCGGAGAGGACTCAGGTGATTTGCATGGCAGCAACCTGCTCAAAGCCCTGAAGCAGCAGTTGCCCGAAGTAACCTTCAGGGGAGTAGGGGGCGACAACATGCAGGCTGAGGGCATGCAGCTTTCTGCCCATATCAAAGACACCAACTTCATGGGGTTTTGGGAGGTAATTACCCACCTGAACACCATTCGCAAACTGTTTGCCAGGGTAAAGGCCGATATCCGCAGTTGGCAGCCCGATGCAGTCATCCTCATTGACTATCCCGGCTTCAACCTGCGCATGGCCCGCTTTGTACATGGCCTGGGCCTACCGGTGGTGTATTACATTTCTCCCCAGCTGTGGGCCTGGAAGAAGGGGCGGGTAAAAAAAATCCGGCGCTATGTGGACCGCATGATGGTCATTTTGCCATTTGAGCAGGAGTTTTATGCCCGCGAAGGGGTAGAAGTGGAGTTTGTGGGGCATCCCCTGCTGGATGTGATCGGGGAAATTTCACTCAAAACTGCCCCCTCTGAGCAGCCCCTGATTGCGCTGCTGCCCGGCAGCCGCAAACAGGAAATCGGGCGCATGCTGCCCCTCATGCTGCAGCTGATTCCCCGCTTTCCGCAGGCGCGCTTTGTGGTGGCCGGCGCCCCCAGCCAGCCGGAGGCCTTTTACCGCCAGCTCATGGCCGGCACGCCGGCCGGGCTGTGGATGAACCGCACCTACGAACTGTTACAGCAGGCCGATTTTGCCCTGGTTACCTCCGGTACGGCCACTCTGGAAACCGCCCTGCACCGCGTGCCCCAGGTGGTGTGCTACAAGGGCAGCACCCTCTCTTACCTCATCGGCAAACGCCTCATACAGGTGCCCTACATCAGCCTGGTCAACCTCATCATGGGCCGCCAGGTGGTGACCGAGCTCATCCAGCAGCAGGTACGCCCCCACTTGCTGGAAGCAGAGCTGCGTGCCCTCATGCAGCCCCAGGCCCACGCCCGCCTGCAGGCCGACTATGCCGAGCTGCGCCAAAAACTGGGACAGGCAGGTGCCTCGGCACGCGCCGCCAGGGTGGTAGGTGAAGTGCTGCATAGCCGTGTGGGCGCACGCGGATGAATGCCCCTATCCGCTCCCTGTATCATCTGCCTGTTTTTAGGGTTGTATCCCCAAATCTTTCTCCTTTATTTTACCCCAAAATACACACTGCCAAATCAGCTGAGCTGCTATGAAAAAGATTTTACTGCTGGGTGCCGGCAGATCCGCCACCGTGTTGATTGAGTACTTGCTGGAGGGATGCAAAGCGGGCAAATGGGAGCTCACCGTGGGCGACCTTTCCCGGCAACTGGCCGAACAAAAAACCGCCGGTACTGCCCACACCCGTGCCATTGAATTCGACATACACCACCACCAACAAAAAGAAGCCGAAATCAAGCGGGCCGACCTGGTGATCTCCATGCTACCGGCGCGCTTTCACCTGCTGGTGGCGGAGTGCTGCGTGCAATATGGCCGGCATTTGCTCACGGCTTCCTACACCACCGATGAAATCAAGGCCCTGGATGCCAAAGCCCGGGCCGGGCAGGTACTTATTCTGATGGAAACGGGCCTGGACCCCGGCATTGACCACATGTCGGCCATGAAGGTCATAGGAGAAATACGGGCGGCCGGGCATGAGCTGACCGCCTTTGAAACCTTCACCGGCGGACTGCTGGCCCCCTCGGAAGAGGACAATCCCTGGGAGTACAAGTTTACCTGGAACCCCCGCAATGTGGTACTGGCCGGACAAGGAACGGTAAAATTCATACAGCAGGGCACCTACAAATACATCCCCTACCACCGCCTTTTCCGGCGCACCGAGGTCATTCACATTCCCGGCTACGGCTACTTTGAGGGCTATGCCAACCGCGACTCCCTCAAATACCTGGACGTGTATGGACTCAGGGGCATACGCACCCTTTACCGCGGCACGCTGAGGCGGGTGGGCTTTTGCCGTGCCTGGGATGTTTTTGTGCAACTAGGCGCTACCGACGACAGCTACGAAATGGAAGGCGTGGACCGCATGACCCACCGCGACTTCATCAACTCTTTTCTCTCCTACAACCCCCACGACTCGGTAGAGCTGAAGCTGGCCCACTACCTCAATCTGGAGCTGGAGGGGGAAGAAATGTACAAACTCAAATGGCTGGGGATGTTTGAACGCGAACCCATTGGCCTGGAAAGAGGGACCCCTGCCCAGATTCTGGAGCATATCCTCAAAAAGAAGTGGACGGTTCAGCCCCACGACAAGGACATGATTGTGATGTGGCACAAGTTTGACTTTCTCGACGGGGGCCGTCCCCGCCAGATTCAGACCAGCATGGTGACCACCGGGCGTGATGCCATACACACCGCCATGGCCAGAACCGTGGGCCTGCCCCTGGGCATTGCGGCCGAGCTGGTGCTGCAGGATCAAATACGGGTGCGTGGGGTACACGCACCCGTGATACCGGAAATATACGAGCCCATACTGGCCCGGCTGGAACAGTACGGTATCAGCTTCGAGGAGCGGGAAATGTAAGGCCGACCTGAAGCCAGCCTCCGGCATTAGGTCGAACTCAGTTCCCGGCCCACCTTTTCGAGTAGTTTTTTGGTGGCTATAATGCCTTCGGTTTCGCTCAGCTTGCTGCCTTCATACTCTATGCCTACATAGCCGGTATAGCCGGCATCCTTCACAATCTGCATCATTTTGCGGTAGTCGGTGTGAATTTCGTTGCCCTGCTCGTCAAAGTCGTGCGATTTGGCACTCACGGCTTTGGCATAGGGCATGAGTTCTTTTACGCCCTGGTAGCGGTCGTACATTTCGGTACACCCTTCTTCCTGGCTGTACTGTATGCAGAAGTTGCCAAAGTCGGGCAGGGTGCCGCAGTTGTCCATGTTGACGCTTTCTATCACACTGGCCATCCATTTGCCGTTGGAGGAGTAGCCGCCGTGGTTTTCTACGATCACACTCAGGCCTTCTTTGGCGGCGTATTCGCTCAGGCGGCCCAGACCATCCACTGCAGCGGCCTTCACCTCTTCGGCCGTGCCTTCTCCGGCAGCGTTTACCCGTATGGCAAAGCACCCCAGAAACTTGGCTGCCTGTACCCATTTGTAATGGTTTTCCACTGCCTTGAGGCGCTCGGCATCATCGGTATGGCCCAGGTGGCCTTCGCCGTCTATCATGATGAGGTTGCTTACTACCCCCAGGTCATCACATACTTGCTTGAGCTGGCTGAGGTAGGCCTGGTCTTCGGCTTTGTCCTTAAAAAACTGGTTGACGTACTCCACGGCCTC
>RFHT01000772.1 GCA_003696835.1 Bacteroidota bacterium | reverse complement strand
TTTTCAAGGAGGAGTTGGAGGTGGTTAATACATTTCATTGAAAATGAGCAACTTACAACAATTGTTTTTTTCACCCTGAGGGTGCTGAATAGTTACCTTTGAACAAATAGAAGTTGACCAAAGCGTTTTTGAAGGCTACGACCTGGACAAGCTTGATACCTTGTCGCTACTTTTCCAAACGGGTTATTGCACCATCAAAAAAATTGGCGATTTTGGCATTTATACCCTCGATTATCCCAATAAAGAGGTTAAGGAAAGCATTCCCCCTCAACCCAACAAAAACGCGGGAAGGCTAAGTTCCCGCGTAGAAATATAAACGACCGCTTTTTTTCGTAAACAACCACGACCTACCGCCTGCGCATCATACGCATTTGGTTCATGGCGCGCATGCGCCCGCGGCCCGACATCTGGTTCATGCCCTTCATGGCTTTTTTCATGGCGTGAAACTGTTTGAGCAGGTCATTGACTTCGCGCACCGAGCGCCCGGCCCCTTTGGCAATGCGCTTGCGGCGGGAACCATCGATGATACGGGGATTGCGGCGCTCCTGAGGGGTCATGGAGTAGATGAGGGCTTCGATGTGTTTGAAGGCGTCATCACTGATGTCCATGTTTTTCACCATCTTGCCCAGGCCGGGGACCATGCTCATGAGGTCTTTGATGTTGCCCATTTTTTTGATGGCCTTAATCTGGGAGAGGAAGTCCTCAAAATCCAGTTCGTTCTTGCGGATTTTGCGCTGCAATTTCCGGGCTTCTTCCTCGTCGAACTGCTGCTGGGCCCGCTCCACCAGGGTAAGCACATCGCCCATGCCCAATATACGGGAAGCCATGCGGTCGGGGTGAAACAGGTCCAGGGCATCCAGTTTTTCGCCCGTACTGATAAACTTAATGGGTTTGTTGACCACCGAAAGGATGGAAATGGCAGCCCCACCGCGGGTATCCCCGTCCAGCTTGGTGAGCACCACGCCGTCGAAGTCCAGGCGCTCGTTGAAGGCCTTGGCCGTGTTTACAGCGTCCTGCCCGGTCATGGCATCCACCACAAAGAGGATTTCATGGGGGTTAATGGCGTTTTTGATGGCCTCTATTTCGTCCATCATCTCCTCATCGACCGCCAGGCGGCCGGCCGTATCCACAATCACCAGGTCTTTGCCGTTCTTTTTGGCATAGTTGATGCCATGCTCGGCAATTTCAACGGGATTTTTATTTTCCAACTCTTTGTACACCTCCACGCCTATCTGCTCCCCCAATACCCCCAACTGATCGATAGCCGCAGGGCGGTACACGTCGCCTGCCACCAGCAAGGGGTTTTTGCCCTGGCCTTTAAAGTACTTGGCCAGCTTGCCCGAAAAAGTTGTTTTACCAGAGCCCTGCAAGCCCGCAATGAGCACCACGGTAGGAGGCTTGCTCGCCATTTTGATGCCCTCGTGCTTGGACCCCATGAGCTCGGTGAGCTTTTCGTGCACGATCTTCACCATGAGCTGGCCGGGCTTTACCGAAATGAGGATCTGCTGCCCCAGGGCCTCTTCCTTCACCTTGTTGGTAAATTCCTTGGCCACTTTGTAGTTAACGTCGGCATCCAGCAACGCCCTGCGAATTTCCTTGAGGGTTTCGGCTACGTTCAGTTCGGTAATTTTGCCCTGTCCTTTCAGGCTGCGAAATGCCCGCTCTATATTCTGATTTAGACTTTCAAACATAGTGTTCTGCTAATGATTTAATGATTGCTTGTACGGCTCATCAGAAAGGGGGTTGGGCCCCTTCCTGAGGCGATCTGCCTCTGTTGTGTTTTCTCCCACCAAAACATATAATTTTTTGGCAGAATGCAAAATTAAAAATTTATCTATTTTTTTTATCTTTGATTAAACCTTTCCTCCCCTTTGGGGTCTAAAAGGCCAGATGCCGGCAATTACTCTTCTTTTATTTACCACCTAACTGCTTGTTACATGCACAGGAGAAATGTACTCAAACGTCCCCTGCAGGCCGTGCAACGCGCACTGGGCCAGCAGGAAAAGCTGTTTTCGGACCCGCCTGCTGAACAAAACCCCGTCAGCAAGTATGCCAACAAGTCATTGCCCGTCACGGCCCGCTCCGCGGCGGGACTCGAACCCTACGCCGGCCCCTGGGAATTTGAGCAGGCTGCTCACCTGCTGCGCCGTACCCTTTTTGGCCCTAAGCTCACCGAAGTGCAAAAGGCGCAGCAAATGGGCCTGAATGCTACCCTGGACCTGCTGCTGGCCGATCCTCCACTCCCGGCCCCGCCCATCAATTATTACTACCAGGAAGACCCCAACGTGCCCGTAGGCAGCACCTGGGTAGATGCCGAATACCGCCAGGGATTTGACGGCTACCGCAACCGCTCCCTCAGGGCCTGGTGGGTTGGCCTGATGATGAAGGAAGGCATTTCGCTGAGGGAAAAAATGACCCTCTTCTGGTACAATCACTTTGTGGTAGAACTCATTGTGGTACAGGATGGCCGGTACCTCTACCGCTACAACCAGATGCTGCGGGAGCATGCCCTGGGCAATTTTAAAACCCTGGTGGAAAACGTGACCATCTCACCGGCCATGCTCCGCTACCTCAACGGCAACCAAAACACCAAAAACCGGCCCAACGAAAACTACGGCCGGGAATTGCTGGAGCTCTTTACCATTGGCAAAGGGCCCATCATTGGCGAAGGAAATTACACCAACTACACCGAGGAAGATGTGCGGCAGGCCGCACGCGTACTCACCGGCTGGCGCGACCGCGGCTACCGCGGGCAGCAAGGCCCCATACGCGTAGAATTCCGCCCCACTCAGCACGACACCGGGGATAAGCAGTTCAGCTCTGCTTTTGGCAACCATGTCATCTCCAACCAGGGAGAAACAGAGTACAAAGCCCTGATCGACATGATCTTTGCCCAGGCCGAAACAGCCAGGTTTATCTGCCGCAAGCTGTACCGCTGGTTTGTGTACTATGTGATCGACGAGGCCGCCGAGGCCAATGTAATCGAGCCCCTGGCCCAGTTGCTCATCAGCAGCAACTTTGAGCTCAAGCCTGTGCTGAGGGCCCTGCTGGGCAGTGCGCATTTCTTCGACTTCATCAACCAGGGATGCGTCATCAAAAACCCCCTGGACTTTGTGGTTTCTACCGTCAGGCAGTTGGACTTCGAAATGCCTCCGGCCGATGACTTTGTGGGGCAGTACAATACCTGGTTGTTCCTAAGCGCAGAGGCCGAAAAGCAGCAGATGGCCATTTTCAACCCCCCCAATGTGGCCGGCTGGAGTGCCTATTACCAGGAACCGCAGTTTTACGAGCTGTGGATCAACTCCGTTACCCTGCCCTACCGCAACCAGTACACCGACCGCATGGTGAACGGCATCCGCAGGCAGGGAAGGACCATTCGCCTCAACCCCCTGGCTTTTGTGCCACGGGTGAGCGACCCCATGGACCCCAATGTGCTCATTGACGAACTGGCCCGGCTGCTGTTTCCCCAGGGCATTACCGAGGCCCAGCATACCTTCCTCAAAGATGTGCTGCTACCCGGCCTGCCCGATAGCGAGTGGGTCCAGGAGTATGGCGACTACCTGGCTAACCCCGATAATGAAAACCTGCGCAATGCCGTTAACAACCGGCTGCAGGCTCTGCTGCGCACCATGTTTGCCATGGCTGAATTTCACCTTTCCTAACTTAACCAACTTCCTCTTCTCATGAAACGCAGATCATTTCTCAAACATACAGCTGCTGCCACCACCCTGCCGGTGCTCATTGGTGGCATGAACATCACGGCCTTTGGCCGTAACAGCCTCTTTGCCAGCATGCTGCGCAATGCAGCCGAAACCGGCCACGTACTGGTGCTCATACAGCTCAACGGCGGCAACGACGGCCTGGCCACCGTCATTCCTCTCGACCAGTACGACCGCTTGCAGCCCGTGCGCTCCAATATCATCATACCCGAGGCCTCGGTGCTCAAGCTCACCGACGAAACTGGCCTGCACCCCGCTATGGGTGGCATCAAAAGCCTCATCAATGAAGAAAAAGTGGGCATATTGCAAAGCGTGGGCTACCCCAACCCCAACTTTTCTCATTTTCGCTCCACCGATATATGGGAAACCGGCTCGGCCAGTGAAGTAAAACTCACCTCCGGCTGGATGGGGCGCTACCTGGACCAGGTATATCCAGGCTTCCCCGATGGCTACCCCAATGCCGAAATGCCTGATCCCCTGGCCATCACCATTGGCTCCATCGTCTCCAATACCTGCCAGGGTGCTGTAACCAACCTGGGTATGGCCATCACCGACCCCGAGGCCTTCAGCCGGCTGCTGGAAGGAGGCGTGGACGAAGCCCCCAACACGCCCTACGGCCATGAGCTCACCTTCCTGCGCCAAACTATGCAGCAAACCAACCGCTACATAGAGGTGATTCAGGCTGCGGTGGAAAATCAGGCAAACTTGTCGGACCTCTACCCCGAGCCCCGCAGCAACCGCCTGGCCGATGAGCTCAAAATTGTGGCACAGCTCATTGGAGGGGGCCTCAAAACCAGCGTATATGTGGTCAACCTCGGCGGCTTTGATACCCACGCCAACCAGGTGAACCCCAACGACCCCCTGGCTGGCGAGCATGCCAACCTGCTCAACTGGCTGTCCGAAGCCATTGTGGCCTTTCAGGACGACATTGAAAAAATGGGCGTAGCCGACAGGGTGGTGGGCATGACCTATTCCGAATTTGGACGCAGAATACAGTCCAACGGCAGCTTTGGCACCGACCACGGCGCCGCGGCCCCCCTCATGGTGTTCGGCCACCAGGTCAACCCCATCATTCATGGCAACAATCCACAAATACCCGAAGAGGTGGACGTCAAAGACAGCCTGCCCATGCAGTTTGACTTTCGCTCGGTCTATGGTTCCATCCTCATGGACTGGTTTGATGCCCCCGAAGACCTCATTAAGGACATACTGTTTCAGGATTTCCAACACATACCCGTGATCAAAAGCAGCAGTGTGGACCGCGAGCAGGAACTGCACAAAAGCTGGAGCCTGCACCAGAATTACCCCAACCCCTTCCGGAGCAGCACCCGCATACGCTTTGAGACGGAGGGAGGATGGGTGCAAATCAAAGTATTTAACAGCATGGGGCAGGAAATAGAGACGGTTACCGACCGCCATTTCGGCCCTGGGGTGCACGAGTTGTTCTACGACGGCCACCGCCTCAGCCGCGGCATTTATTACTACCGCATGCAATACGGCAACCAGCAGGCGGTAAAGATGATGTCCAAACGCTAAAAATGGAGCTTACAGAAAGGCCCCCGCTCTGAATCCGGGGGCCTTCTGCGATTTTTTCCGCCTCTCTAGGGCATCAAGATTTTGTAGGGAGGCCTGGGGGTGAATCATTACCCAAAAGACAGATGAGTCCCT
>RFHT01000771.1 GCA_003696835.1 Bacteroidota bacterium | reverse complement strand
GAAACCTTTGAGCGCGCCATCGTAAGTGAGCGCAAGCGCTCACAAAAAACCATGATCTCCATCATTGGCGGCATCGTGTTGGTGCTGGCCACTCTGGGTTACACCTTTCGCGACAAGATCGTGCCTGAAAAGGAAATCGTCAAAATCCTGCCCGGCAAGGACACCACCATTATTCAAACTTTTTCTCCCGAAGTCATTGCCCGCGAAAATGTGGACAAAGTGGTGTTTATTGAGTTTGGCTACAAACTCATACACACGGCCACAGGAGACGATGTGTACCACCGCTATACCGTGCAGAAAAACAAAGAAACTGGCAAAAACGAACTCATTGCCCTGTACATAGAAGTACAGCCTGGTGTGATTGAGCCATTTCTGGGATTGAAAAAAGATGTGGAATACGGCGCACCCATTGCCATGTCGGGGGCTACGGCCACAGGCTTTATCGTAGATGAAAACGGCTTTATTCTCACCAACCGCCACGTAGCAGCAGCATGGCAGTCTTATTACAGCTTTCCCAGAGAAGCCTCAAAGGGCCTGCTTTACCGCAATGTAGGCGGAGAATGGAAAATCGCAGGGGTGGTGAATGCGCCCTACAACTGGGTGCCCTCTGAATCCAAGTTTTTTGGCCAGAAGCCCCTCTCAGGCAAAATACTGGAAGGCCAAAACACCTACATGGACGTCACCTTTGCCAAGACCGACCTCCGTACCCCGGCCAAGGTGGTGAGGGTGAGCAATACCCACGATGTGGCCATGATCAAAATTGACCTGCCGGGTACTCTTACTCCCGTCAAACTCAGAGAGTCGGAAGAAGGCATTGCACAGGGGCAAAAAATCGTCATCATGGGGTACCCCGGCCTTTCTCCTGATGTGGCAGTGGCCAAAATCTCCAATGACTTTGCCAACCGCCAGACCCAGTACCTCACCGTACCCGACCCCACCGTAACCGATGGCACCATTGGCAAGATCATTCACGGCTCTTCCAACGTCAACCGCGAGCAGAATGTAGATGCCTACTACAGCATGATAGGCGATTACTACCAGCTCACGGCCAGTGAAACCGGTGCTGGTAACAGCGGTGGCCCCGTATTTGACAAAGATGGGGAAGTGATCGGCATTTTCTCTGCCTCCAAAACCTCGTCCGAAGGCGCCCGCGTAACCTTTGCCATCCCCATCAAGTACGGCCTGGAGCTCATGCATTCCCAACGCGTCATTCGTTAGGATGCAAGATGCAGGATGCAAGATGCAGGATGCAGGATGCAAGATGCAGGATGCAAGATGCAGGATGCAAGTCGTAGCGCAGCGGAGATGCCTTTAAGGTAATGCAGGATTCAAGATTCAAGATTCAAGTCGTAGCGCAGCGGAGATGCCTTTAAGGTAATGCAGGATTCAAGATTCAAGATGCAGGATGCATGATGCAAGAGGTAATCCCTGCTACCTGCATCCTGCCACCTACCACCTGCATCCTGCCACCTGCATCCTGCCACCTACCACCTGCATCCTGCCACCTGCCACCTGCCACCTGCCACCTGCCACCTGCCACCTGCCACCTGCTACCTGCATCCTGCTCCCTGCTCCCCTTTTTTTCACTCAACAATACTCAGGAAAATGGCATTTTTTTTCAGAAAAAATCACCGCAAGAATTCCCATAGTGAACCAGCAAACGGCCAGCCTGCTGCTTGCTACCGGGCGGTAGCAGCATCGGATGTGGGGGCTGTGAGGGAGCACAATGAAGACAGGCTGCTCTTCACCCAACCCGGGGATGAGAAAGCCCGGCACTCAAAGGGCTGCCTGGCCATGGTGGCCGACGGCATGGGGGGGCACAAAGCCGGGCAGGTGGCCGCCCAAATGGCCATCGACCTGGTTGCCAGGTATTATTTCGATAGCAATACCGACATGCCCCAGGCCCTCAGGCTGGCCTTTGAGCAGGCCAACAAAGCTATTTTCCAAAAAGCTTCCCGCAACAAAAGCCTCAAAGGAATGGGCACTACCTGCACGGCCGTGATCCTGCGCAATGGCCAGCTCTTTCTGGGCCATGTGGGCGACAGCCGCGCTTATTTACTCAAAGGCAAGCAGCTCATGCAGCTCTCCAAAGACCATACCTATGTGCAGCACCTGCTGGACAGCGGCCAGATTACCCGGGAAGAAAGCCTGAGACATCCTGAGCGTAACGTCATCACTCGCGCCATGGGCACCGCAGCACGCCTGCAGGCCGACTTCGGCCTGCAGCAAGTGCCCTTTGAGCAAGACGACAAGCTGCTGCTGTGCAGCGACGGGCTGTATGAATATGTGAAAGACGACGAACTGGCGCACCTCCTGCAAACCCACAGCATCAGAGAGGCCACTGAGTTGCTCATCCGCCTGGCCAAGCAAAGAGGCGGACATGACAACATTTCGGTGCTGCTGGTGGAGCCCATTGAGCAAAAAGATGCGAAAGCCGACAAGGACACCCAAAAAATTCATGTATCATGATTGGCAGAACCATAGGCAACTTTCAGTTGAACGAATGCATAGGAGAAGGCGGAATGGGCACGGTCTATAAAGCCACCGACCTGCAACTGCAGCGCACCGTTGCCATCAAAATGCTGCACACTGCCCAAATGAGGCAAACCGATGCCTTTAAGCGCTTCCGTAACGAAGCCCAGCTCTCGGCCCGCATTTCCCATCCAAACGTTGCCACCCTTTACGACTTTCATCAGACCGAAGCTCACAACTTCATCGTGATGGAGTACGTGGATGGAAAACCACTGGACAAAATTATCCGCCTTCAGGGGAAAATTCCCCAGCAAGAGACCGTCAAGATTACCTTACAAATACTGGAGGGCCTGGGCGCTGCCCACGAGCTGGGCATTATGCACCGCGACCTCAAGCCTTCCAATATCATGATCGACAGGCGGGGCTTTGTCAAGCTGATGGACTTTGGCATTGCGCGTCTGGAGCATGCCGAGCGCCTCACTCGCCAAAACAGCGTAATTGGCACCCTGGAATACCTGGCACCCGAGCTCATCAAGGGGGGCACACCTTCCAAGAGCTCAGACCTCTATGCCGTGGGGGTCATGCTGCATGAAATGCTGGTCGGCCGCACTTTGTTTGAAGCCGACACAGAAGCTTCCCTCATGTACCTCATTGCCCATACCCAGCCCGAAATCAACTTGCCTGCTGTGGACAGGAGGCTGGTGCGCATCATCAAAAAACTCATCCACAAGCAGCCCGGCAAGCGCTACCAGAGCACCCGCGAAGTGATACGGGAACTGGAGCAACTCCATGCGCCCGGCAAGGTAAATGTGTTGTTGCTGGAAGAAAAGCTGCCTGAGCAGCAGAGCGGGGCAGAGGTAGGGGCATTGTCTGCACCGCTGAAGAAGCTCAAACTGAGTCTGCCCCATATTTCCCTGCCAAGCTTGAGCAAAACGGGAAAACCACCTGAATTTCTGGGTATCGACTGGCGCATCCTGGCACCGGTGGTGGGGGTGTGCCTGCTCATTCTCCTCATCGGCAGCCTCACCTCGGGCCCTTCCACCGAAAACTCCGGACAACAAGAGGAGATGGAAAATGCAGAACTCGCCTACCAAGCTCCTGCCGAGTCCAGTACCGGCCCGGTTTTCGTGCCTCCCAGGCAGCCCCAGGAAATTGAGGTGGAGGAATGGAATGGCGAGCTGGTAGAACCCAAACAGCCCCACAGCTCCCCCAAAAAACACGAAATCCTGCCCCTAGAGGCTTCCCCTTCCAGTCCCGGCCAACCTCCCGCCCGAAGCAAAAAACCGGCAGAAACACCTCCCCGGGCTCAGGACAAAGCTCCCCCGGAACAGCAAAGCAAAAGCATGCGGTTGAGCATACCTCAAACCAGCTTTTCGGCTACCCTGGATGAAAAAATTTCCAGCGAAAAACAGCAGGCAGGGCAGACCTTTTTCCTCCGCACCACAGAAGCCATTTACGTAAACAAACAACTCGTCATCCCCAGAAAGGCCCGTGTAAAAGGCCGCATCAAAGAAACCCGAAAAGGCAATGGACGGGGAAAGGCCTACCTGGCTTTTGATGTGCTGAGCGTACAGGCCGCCAACGGAAGCTGGCTGGAGGTGGACTTTCCCACCTACACCCATGCTGCCAGAGGCGAAGTGGAATTTCCACGGGGTTTTCAACTCAACAAAATCACCCTCAAGCCCACTACCATCACCCTGAAATAATTTTGTAACTTTAGCCTGCCATTTCAGGCATCCCAATTGTAACCCCATGCCAACACCCATTCGCGTCATGCTGGTGGACGACCACCAGATTATTCTCGACAGCCTGAGCCTGCTCTTTGAACTCATGGAAGATATAGAGGTGGTAGCTGCCCTCAACGACAGCCGCAAGGTGAAAGAGATGCTCAACAAAACAGAGACCGACGTATTGCTGACCGACCTGAGCATGCCCTATATGGATGGCATTGAGCTGAGTTTTCGCGTAAAAGAAGCCTTTCCCCACCTCCATATCCTCATGCTCACCGTCAACGACCAGGGCGAACGCATACAGGACGCCTTCAAAGCGGGAATTTCGGGTTATGTATTGAAAAAAGCAGGCAAAAAAGAACTGGAAAAGGCCATACGAACCGTAGCCTCGGGCCAAATGTACTTTGGACAGGAAACCATGAAAGCCCTGCTTACGGCCAAAGAGGAAGATGCCGACGCAGAACGGGTACAGCACCTCACCAAACGCGAAATCGAAATTATCCGCCTCATTGTACAGGAATATTCCTCGGCCGAAATCGCCGAAAAGCTCTATATTAGCGTAGGCACGGTGGAAACCCACCGGCACAATATTTTCAAAAAACTGAATGTAAAGAATGCCATTGGGGTGGTGAAATTTGCCTTAAAATACAATTTGGTTTGAAACAGCTCATCCTGTCTTTGCTTGTGTGCGTACTGTGTTTGCCGGCCCTGGCACAGCATCCCGACAGCCTGTACAAAGCCTATTTGAACACCCTGAAGCTGGAGGACGAGCTGGACCGCGACAGCATGGCCCTGCAGGCCTATGCCGTATATGCCCAGCGGCAGGTCAACCGCCGGGATGCAGGGGCAGCGGCCATACTGGACAGCCTCAGGCAAATGGCTGAAGCCTCCCGCTGGCCCAAAGCGCAGGGCGTTTATTTCTACACTCTGGCCCGGCACACCGAGCTTAAAGGCAACATGCAGCAGGCCTTGCAGCGCTATCAACAGGCCATCGACAGCCTGCGCCTGGCCGGCCCACCTTATGGGCCCCTTTCTACCGCCCTGGTGGGAAAAGGCTTTGTGCTGGTCAATACCGGCCTGTACGAGCAGGGATTTGCCCTGCTCAAAGAAGCCTGGCACTACGCCCGCCAATCGGGCCACCTCAAAAATATGTGGCTGAGTCTCAACTTCTTTGGCGACTACTACTACTACAGCGCCTTTGGACAGCAGCAATTCGACTCGGCCTTGTACTACTACCGCAAAACCGACAGCCTCGTACAGGCACATGGTATGTGGGGATTTTTTAAATCTGATACCTACCTGGGCCTTGCCAATGTGTACCGAAGGCTGGGCAAGCAGCAGGAAGCAGCCCGCTACTGGCAGCTTGCCCTGGAGGAAGCCCAACAACACGGCAACCACGACGTGGTCTATGCCCTCTATGTAGATAAGGCCGAAGTACTGGAAGAAAATCAGCAATATCAGCAGGCACTGGAACTCAAACTCCAGGCATACCAGCACGTGCAGGCCGCCGGCTGGATAGAGTTTATCGCACGGGCCGACCGCCACCTCTACGAAACCTACAAAGCCCTGGGTGACTACCAAAACGCCCTCAAATATTATGAACAATACACCGCCGCCCAGGACAGCATGAAAAAAAATGAAGCCCTGGCCAGCTATGCCGCCCTGGAAGCCCAGTACGAAAATGAACAAAAGGAAAAAGAAATAGAACGCCTGCGCAACAAAAACCTCCGGCAGGTGCTCACCGGAATTGCCTTGCTGCTCATCCTGCTGGTGACCTTTGTGAGCTGGCATATTTGGGACCTGCGCAAAAGAAACCGCGAACTCAAACAAAAAAACCGCGAAATTCTCCTGGCCCAGCTCCGGGGGCAAAACCTCGAACGCAAACGTATGGCCACGGAACTGCACGACAACCTCAACACCAAAATTGCCGCCATCCGCTGGCAGTTGGAAGCCCTCAGCCCAGCTGTTTCGGATAAGGCCCGCCAAATTCTCGCCAAAACCCTCGAGCTCGTCAACGACGTCTATGGAGATGTGCGCCTCATCTCACACAACCTCATGCCCGAAAAGGTGGAGGCCCTGGGCCTGATCTCTGCCCTGCAAAACTTGCTCAACCAACTGAAGCAAAATAACAACGTCAAATTTGAGCTGGTGGTCAACACTCCGCCCGATTTCGACTTTGGCAGCCTTACCTACCCCCTCTACAACATCATTTTTGAAATGATCAACAATATCCTCAAACACGCCCGGGCCCAACACGGCTGGATCAGCATTTCGACGCAAGGCGATAAGATCCTGCTCACCGTAAGCGATGACGGGGTGGGCTTTGATGTGGGCCAAATGACCAATGGCTACGGCATACGCAACATCACCTCCCGCCTGGAAAACATACAGGGAAAATGGAACATCAACTCTGCCCCTGGGGAAGGCACCCAGTTTTACATTGAAATTCCCAAAATTGACTAAAGGAAGTAAATGCGAACCATTTATTTAGCCAACTATTCCCATTCAAAATGGTCGAAGAGCGCATGAGTACGCATTTCCCTGAAAACCGGGTTGCTGCTTATTTCCCTTTTCCATTCGGGTTTAAGGGCCAGGGCGTCGTCCAGGCGGGCAGCCGCCTCGGCTGTGAGGCCCAGGTAGGCCGCCAGTACAGCCTGGTTGAAGTAGGCTTCGGCCAGGGTGGGCCTGTGGTTCAGGGCTGCCCTGAATGCCTGCCGGGCTGCCTGCAGCTGATAACTTTTGAGGTAACACACCCCCAGGTTGTTGAGCGCTTCGGCCTGCAGAGTGGGATGTGCTGCCAGGCTTTGCAGCAGGCTGATGGCTGTACCAGTTTGGCCTTCTGCCTCCAACAACAAGGCCTGCAGCAGGCGGGCCCAGGCTGTATCGGGCGCTGGCTCCTGTACGGCAGCCACTTCCTGCAGCAGGCGGCTGCGGTCAGCCGGGCTGAGTTGTTCCATCATGTTGGCCAGCAGCAGCCAGCGAAAACGGCGCCAGCGGGGGGCGTCTTCAGCTTCAGCCGCCTGCATGTCGGCCAGGGCTGCGGCATAGTGTCCGGCGGCATATTGGTAGCCCGCACGCAGGGCGTACCATTCGGCCTTGGGCTCGCTTTGAATCAGGGCAGTGAGGGCCTCGCTTTGACGCTGTACATCCTGCCCCCTGCTGTAGGGTGCTACGGTGAGCTGCCAGGCAGCAGCCTGTGCCAGGGCTTCGGATTCCAGCGGCAGGGAGTCGGGAAAAAATTGCAGGACCTCCTCTGGCCCCTGGTAGCTGAAGCGCAGCACCGCCAGGGTATGGCGGGCCGGTGGCAAAATGGCCTGCCAGAAGGCCTCAGCGGGCACTAAGCGGCGCAAGGCCTGCTCCACGCTGTCGGGGTGCAGGGCGGCAGCCAGCAGCTCAGCCACTGCGGCAGCCCGCTCTGGAGGCACGTGTTGGCGGATGAGCCGGCTGCTCAGGCCCCAGTCTTCGCCCCGCCCTTCGTAATCGAGGGCCAAAGCCGGATAGCGGGCTTTCAGCCCCCGATAGAGCGCCCCTGCACGCCGGGTAGAAAGTTCCAGGTTTTGTGCTACTCCACCTTCTATAGAGGCATAGCCAATTATGTGCACCGATTCAATCTGGTAATGCATCCCGGCAAAGCGGTCAATTTGCTGTTGGATGCGGCTCAGCATGGCCGTGGAGTCCCGTATGAGGGAAGAGTTGGGGTCAAAGCGAATGTCCACCAGCCCCGAAAAACCCGCATAGCGATAGGTTTTGGGGGCAATGGGAGGCGTGGCATGGGGAATGGCCATGCGCAGGCTTGCCTCTTGCCACTCCCGCCCCGTGCAGCAGGCCAAAGGCAGGTGCCGCGGCAGCCCCGCCACAGGCTCACACAGGCTGCTGTCAGCCTGGTTTTCCTTGCCATAGAGGGCCAGCTGGAGGGCCAGGGCCTGGCCCGCTACCTGGCGCCCGTTGAGGGGAAATTTGTATGCAAAATACGGAATGCGGCTGCGGGCATACAGGCTGGAGTCCAGCCAGAGACTAGCCAGCACCTCCTGCTGCCCAGCTGCCCTTTCCCCTGCTTCAGGCAGGGCCAGCAGCCTGACTCGCAGCCTGGCAGCCTGCCTGAAAAAGTGCACAGCCGGCTCCTCAAAAGGCCGAAACAGCAGGGTATCCTGCTTCAGGGCATACTGCCCCGGCTGCAATTGCAGGTAGGGGTAGGCGCTGTTGTCGTAGGTGCTCACCACCAGGGCCTGCCGGGAGGCATACAGCCCGGCCAGGCTGTCCAGGCTTTGGCGCCATTGCAGGCAATCCACAGCGGGCGGCATGGCCTCAGCACCCCGCCATACTGCCGCAGTGCGCGGCTGGCAGGCCCAACTGCTCAGCAGCACAAACAGCAGCACGCTGCTAAATCCCTTTCCGGGCAGGCCGCTACCCGGCCGAAATACGCCTTTTCTATTGTTCATGTTTTGCTGGCGGAAGTTCTTAGAGTGCCCTCGGGCAATTCATTTACCCAAAGATTTCCCAATTATGCGATAAAATCAACCCGTTCTACCACTTTTTGTAACGAATTGCCATTTTCCCAGGCGCCAAGAGACTCAATAGGTCCTGCGGCTTCCGTCCGGGGTTTTCAGCCAAAGCCCGGGCTGCGACTGTCATGCTGGCGCTTTATCGCATTGTGGCTGGAAATTTGTATGAGTTTTTGTAAATTGCAGGGTCAGTTTTTTCATTATTTTTGGCCCGGATATCCTACAAATAATAAAGCACATTACCCAAAGCATGCAAACTTACCCCCTATCGTCCAAGCTCCCGCATGTTGGCACGACCATTTTTACCGTCATGTCGGCCCTGGCTCAGGAGCATCAAGCCATCAATCTCTCGCAGGGCTTCCCTGATTTTTCCTGCGACAAAAAACTCATTTCGCTGGTAAACCACTATATGAAAAAAGGGCACAACCAGTATGCCCCTATGGCCGGAGCGCCCGTATTGCGCCAGCGAATTTCCACCCTGGTAAAAGAGCTGTATGGGGCTGATTACGATCCCGAAACGGAGATTACCATCACCAGCGGGGCCACTGAAGCCCTGTTTTGTGCGGTTACGGCCTTGGTCAAAGAGGGAGATGAAGTGATTGTGATTGAACCTGCTTATGATTCCTACATCCCGGCCATTGAGCTCAGCGGGGGGGTGCCAGTGTGCATTCCCCTGGAATATCCCTCCTACCGGCTTGACTGGGACAAGCTCAAGCGCCTCATTAACCAGCGCACGCGGGTGATCATGATCAACACCCCCCACAACCCCACCGGTGCCGTACTGAGCGAGCAGGACATGGTGGAGCTAGAGCGCCTGGTACACACCAACAACATCTTTGTGATCAGTGATGAGGTGTATGAACACATTGTGTTCGACGGGTTGCAGCATGCCAGCATTGCGCGCTTTCCCGATCTGGCAGTCAAGAGTATCATTGTTTCTTCCTTTGGCAAAAGCCTGCATACCACCGGCTGGAAGGTGGGCTATGCCCTGGCGCCTCCACGCCTTACCAAAGAGCTTCGCAAGGTACACCAGTTTGTCACCTTTTCCACCAGCACTCCATTTCAGTACGCCATAGCCGACTACCTGCAGCAGCAGCGCGAAGCAATCGACGGCCTGCGGGCATTCTATCAGGCCAAACGCGACTACTTCCTCAGGCTGATGGAAGGCTCGGCCTTTACTCCCATCCCCGCTTCGGGCACCTATTTTCAGCTCATGAGCTATGCGGGCATTTCCGACGAAGGCGACGAAGCCTTTGCACAGCGCCTTACGCGTGAGTACAAGGTAGCCAGCATACCCGTGTCGGTATTTTACCGCTACAAAACCGACCACAAAGTAGTGCGTTTTTGTTTCGCCAAAAATGAACAAACCCTCAAGGAGGCGGCCGAAAGGCTACAGCAAGTGAAAGCCTGATGGCCTACTTGCCGATCTCGTCCCTGAACCCGCGCACGCTATCCTCTATGCGCAGGAAAAACTTGTTGCGCTCTTTCTCCGATATGCCGCTGAGCAAAATGGATTTGCTCATGAGGTTTTGGGCCCAGCCGTATTTACTTTCATAAAAATCCCGGTCCAGGGTGTGCACGAAGTTGAGCGGGCCTGTGCCAATGTAGGTCATGCGGGTATCGCCCATGCGCATGAGCACGATGCCATCTATGACGAAGAGCTCGTTGTAATACATGGTAAAATTGCCGGGCTTACCCAGGGGACTGGTGTTGTAGGGAAACTTAAAGCCGTGGTCGGTTTCCCGGTGGAAATGCCGCACCAGCTCGATCAGCTTGTCACAAATGTGTACCGCATCTTCCTGCCGCTCAAAATACCCCAGGTCGAGGTAGTACTTGATTTGCCGCAAAAAACTGTTGACAGCCTCAATGCCTACAATCTCGATGGAAGGCACTTTGACATACTCCTTCACGATGGCCTTGCCCTTTTCCAGCAGCTTGGAGTTGATGGCGTCCAGGCTGAAGCGGGTGTGCTTGAGGTCGGGAAAGCCCAGGCTGGATTTTTGCCAGAAAAACAACTTAAAGGCAGCTAATTCGGGAACTTGCAGCAGCTGAAAAATCGTCAGGTCGTTGGCGATGATGATCATCTCCACATCCTGCTGCATGCTCAGCATGCTGGCCCGCTCCATGGCAAAATCCAGGTAGCTGTCCACCTGAAAGTTGCTGGCATCCACTTTTACGTGGCTGAAAGGGATGCTGTCTTTGGGGCTGCGCAAAAAGACATCCAACGACAGCTGAAAGTGTTCGCACAGCTTGACCAGCTCGTCCAGGGTGAGCTGTTTTTCCCCCCTTATGCGGCGATACGTACTGTCAGCGCTGATGTGTAGCAGGTCCGAAATCTCATCCACCAGCGACAGGTGGGTGGGAATTTGCTCCCTGATATGCTGGAAAAGGTGTTTTTGAATGTGTTGGGCCTGGTTCATGCAAAGGTGTGGTTTTACAAGCAACACCAATTTACGATTTTTCGCAAATCTGCAAAACAACCCCCTCACAATCACCCTCATTTCACAGAAACTGACTGATAGCAACATGTATGATAAACAAACTCACACGTTTAGTCAGTATTATGGACATTGGGAAAGCCGGATAATGCAGAAATTCGTAAGTAAATACACAAACATAACATCAAGATCATGAAACATATATTGGTAAGCATATTGAGTATTTTGCTACTGGGCGCTCCGCTGGCGTATGGACAAACGGTTCAGGCTACGCATAAGCCCACGAAAAAAGAAAGGCGAATAGCCGAAAAAAGGCAGTTGATGAAGGTCATCAACAGCGGCCGCTACGTGCTGGAAGCCCATACCCTGCACGACCGCTACGGCAACAGCTACCCGCTAAACCCCTCCATCAACTTTGTGATGGTGGACGGCAAGAAAAGCGTCATCCAGTTGGGCAATGACTACGGAGTGGGGCTAAACGGACTGGGCGGAGTTACCTTTGAAGGCAGCATCACCGACCTGGATATACTGGAGGGCAAGCCGCATCAGGGGCCCGGCCTGCTGATCAAAAGCATAGGCTCTCCCCTGGGTTTTGCCGACATCAACCTCACTGTCAATACCGACGGCTACGCCCGCGCTACCATACACGGCAGCTTTGGGCGCCGCTTTACCCTTAGCGGCCGGCTCGTTCCCCTGGAGGACTCCCGGGTGTTTAAAGGGCAGACTACTTATTTTTAGGGAAATGTAAACAAGAAAAGCTTGAAAAAGCGGGCAGGCAGGATGAGCATCCTGCCTGCCCGCTTTGTTTATGTGCGTGATGGTCTTTGATCCTCACCCCGCCACCTCCCTGAGCACCTCCCGCTTCACTTCGTGTTTGCCGGCAAACGTGATGAGCCGGGGCTTCAGGCCGGTTACTTGCTGCACAAATGCCAGTTGTTGTTCCACTTTGGGGCTGTCCAGGTATTCGTCCTCATTGCCCACTACGGCCACAATTTCCGCTCCGCTTTTGAGGGGGGGAAATTGACCGGCCTTCAGCTCATGCGGGAAGCCCCCCGCCCAGAGAATGAGGCGGTCGAAGGGCACCCGCCGGTAGGCCGCCCAGCGGCCGATGGTAGCCACCCCCTGGGAAAAGCCCATGAGCACCAGTTGCTTCCCCTCCAGCGAAACAGCCTGGGTTTCCTCTTCAAAGACCGCATCCAGGTAGTGGAGGTAATTTGCTATCTCCACCAGGCGGTTTTCCTTTGTCATCCAGCTGGCGCCTACCCGCTGGTGGCCGGGCAGGTAGTACTTGGACAAGCCCTGAGGGGCTATGACGTAGTGGCGGGCGGGGTCCAGCACATCAAAGCGACGGATAAAGTGACGGGCCAGCTGCCCATAACCGTGGCAGACCACCCACAGGGATCGCGTATCAGGCGTTAGCTCCCCGTAGGTGTAGTAAGGCGCCTGTATGGAAATTTCAATGGATTTTTCAGTCATATTGGTTCATACAAAGGGCACGCAGCCGGAAAGGGCCTCAGTCGGGAAAGAGCGAAGCATCAATGTTGGGAATGATTTTGAGGGCATTTTTGTAATAGAGCTTTTTCAGCACCTCGTCGGGCAGGTCGAGACCGTACATTTTCCAGAATGCATGCCGCTTGCGGTAGTAGTCGAAGTATTCATCGGCCGTTTCCAGCACCCGGAAATACACGTGGTATTCTTCGGGTCTCCAGGAGTCCTTGCCAAAGCACACGCGGTCCTGGTATTTGATCAACCACTGGCGGGCAAAGCGGGGCTGCCTGCCCAGCTCGGCCAGCACCGCCCCAATTTCAGTATAGACATTGGGACATTCATCCAGCAGCTTGCCCAGGCGGGCCAGGTCGTTGCCCATCCAGCCGAGGTGAGCATTGATAAAGATGGTATTGGGGTGTTTGCGAAATACATGGTGCTGCTCGCTCATCACCTGCTCCCAGGAGGGGTATTTGTCGGGAGAGCGGTAGCGGTTGGGGCGCTGTATGAGTTCCAGCCAGCGCTCGTTGTACTTGTCGCGCGGCTTCCAGAAGGAGGCCGGCTCGCCCGTGTGGATGAGCACGGGTATGCCCAGCTCCCCGCATTTGGCCCAAACGGGGTCCAGGCGCGGGTCGTCCACCGCTATGCGCTTGCCCGCCGCATCGGTGGCCGTAAGGCCAAGGCTTTTGTAAATCTTGAGGCCGTTGGCGCCCAGGGCCACATCCTCTTCCAGGTATTTGCAGGTTTTTTCGGCCCAGTCGGGCTCGTCTATACCCGCAAAGCTGATGTTGGTAAACACGATGAAGCGGTTGGGATGGTGCTTGCGCACATTCTCCAGAGCCCCTTTGAGGTGCTGCTGGCTGCCGCGCCCCCGCCCGCTGAGGTTGACCATCACCGCCATGTTGAGCTTGTCCATTTCGGCCGTGAGCGCATCCAGGTCCTGCGTGGGCATGCGAAACTGGTGGTTGTGTACGTCTATGAAGGGATATTTGGCGCGGGTGGTGGGGTGCTCCGGCACCACCAGGGTAGATACGGGCTCGTATTCTTCAAATGACATCTCCGTCGTGCCGGGAATATCCGCTTCGTTGACGTTGCCGGGCCGCTGGGCCTGTGTCTGGTATGCCCAAAGGAGCATAGCAAACAGGATAATGGTGAATTTGTGATACATAAGCTGTGGCTATTTGGGGGAGGCAGTGTGTGCTCGCCTCCCTCAAATTTGCACAACAAAACACAAACTGGCAAATATCGCCAGCAGGGCCCTCCATGCGCTTAGCGGCTAGCCCAATCAACTCGCATCTTACCTGCCATCCCTGATAGAACGCTCAGCCCTACACATCACAAATTTTCACCCCCTGCAGCAGCGACTTCAGCGGGT
>RFHT01000107.1 GCA_003696835.1 Bacteroidota bacterium | reverse complement strand
TTATCAACCGAGGGATTAGGCCTACATCATGCCAGGCCCTGAAAGGGGCTACCCCCTCCTCACCCCACGCGGTCCTGCAGGTCCTGCAGGGTTTCCAGCACCTCCTGCCGGGTGAGCTTGCGGTATTTGGGGGGCAGCAGCTCCTTGGAGGTACACTCCAGCACGGCGGCATAGGTCATCAGTTCAATTTCTTCGGGATAAGTAGGTGGCAGGAAGTCGTTAAACACCTGGGCCACCATGTCGATGTCCACCTTGTCAAGTCCCAGGCTGGCGGCCTTAAACTTGGCCCGGGTAAGGGCTGCCTCCATGTCGGCCCCGGAGCGCACGGGCAGGTCTTCGAAGAAGTCTTCATCAAACTCCTCTATGTCCAGGTAGTCGATGTCGGTTTTTTTGAGCATCACCTCCAGCAGTTCTTTTTTCTCATCCAGGGTTTCGGGATAAAAGAGGCCGATGTGCTCTTCGGCCCGTCCCTGTCGCTTGAAGTCCACCGGCATGAGGTCGGGTCGTGCCGTTACCAAAAACCAGATGACCTTGCCGCGGTTTTCGGTATCGCTCATAAAGCTGGCAATCATGGAAAAGATGCGCTGGTTTACCCCGCTGTCGCCTCCGCTGCTGCGCTTGCCCAGGTAGGCGTCGGCCTCGTCTATCATCACTGCCACGGGGGCCATGGCCTTAAGGATTTTGAGCACCTTCTGGAGGTTGCCTTCGGACTGGCCCACGTACTGGCCGCGAAAGTTTTTGAGCAGCACCATGGGCACGCCTATGTCATTGGCAAAGCAGGTAATCATGAAGGTTTTGCCCGTACCCACTGGCCCGGAGATGAGGTAGCCCATGGGCATGACGTCCTGCCGCCCGTTTTTGAGGGCGCGTGCGGCATCCATGAGGTGTTTTTTGGCCTGGGCATGCCCGGCCACGTTCTTGAGGGAAAATTTGCTCTGAATAAACTCCAGCATACCGCCCGCCTCGGCCTCAATCATGTCTTTTTTCTTCTTGGTGAGCTCTTCGTTGGTAAATGCCAGCTGGTTTTGGGTTACCTCCGACATGAGAATGTTCAGGTGCACAATGCCCAGGCCCGCCGTATTTTTGGCCAGTACTTCGGGTTTCATCTCAAAGAGGGCCAGGCTGTCGGGATGCTTTTCAAAATAATCCCGGATAAACTGCAGGCGGTTTTCCTCATCGGGATAGGGGATGGCTACCTCATGGGTATAGGGGTTGCGCACGTACTGCGGGTTGATGTCGGTGATGTTTTCGGTCACAATCAACACCGTCATATCCGCATTGAGAAATTTGTCCTCCTTGGCCCATTTTTGTAAAAACACCAGCAGCATGCGCTCCTCCTTGGCATTGCTGGCCACCGGAATGAGGTTTTCGGCATATTCCACAACAAAGGCAATAGACTTGGGCTGGCTCACGCGTTTTTTGAGGTGGTTGAGCAGCCGCTGTATGTCCACATCCTTCGGGCCGTTTTTTTTCCCACTGGAGTCTATGTAGCTCATCAGGTCGGGAATGGTTTTGTTCATAAACCGCTGCACGATGTCCATTTCTTCCTCCTCGGCGGTATATGCAGCTTTTTCACCTGCTTCTTTCTTGAGGCGGCGCTCCAGGTAGCCAATCAAAAACTGCAAAAACTCCTGGTTGATGCAGAGATTGAAGTAGGTATCCAGCGTCAGAAAGGCCCGGGCCGGGTCCCGCGAAAGGTCGGAGAAGTTGTTGCCCGTCAGTTCGTCAAACATCTTGAGCGTGGACACAAAATCCTGGCGCATATTGCCCTCCCCTCCAAAAATGCGGTCATCCTTGAAGCGAATGCCGGCGGCCCGGTCGTAGTACACCACAATGTCGCGGTGCTTAAACATCTGGTCGTTAAAAAAACTCTTCAGCTTCAGATAGCGGGCTTTGCCATCTTCCACCACCCGTACATAGTCGTTGATGTTGCCGTGTACGATAAACTGGGATACATTTTGCGAGAGGTACTTGCGCTTTATTTCCAGCACCCATTCGGGCACTTCTACTTTGGGTTTTGTGCTTACTTCTGTGGACATGGTGAATGAAATACTTGTTGATACATCTTTTGAAGGCATGAATTTAACTAAATGTTTTGTAAAAAGTGGGGAATAGCTGCTTTTTCCTCCATCAGCGGTGACGAAAACAGCTCCTGCATATTGTAAGCTTGCCCCGCATGCAGCATGCCGGCATAGCCAAACCTCCCCTTGCATGGAATAAAGGCCGGCGCGCCTTTGCGGCGCCCGGCCATTCATGCTTACATATTGGAGGGCTGTTTGCTGGCTATTCTTGCTTGTGTTTTCTCTCTACTGTTCCTGAAAAAGTCATCAGCCCTTCTCCTACAAAGACAGATACTGTAGTAATCCCTCTTTCGAAGTCGTTGTACCAACAAACCCCCGGGCCTTTTCCTTCATTTTCAACATAAGACAGCATGTTTTCATGCTCACTTATTGGAATTTCGGGTTCAGGCTTTTCCAATATAAAGTCGTGTCGGAGGATATTACAATATCAAAAACGGGCTCCCCCACATCATAACGTAAGGTATCCCCAATAAGGTCAGCGAATTTAAGAAGGTCGTTCTCCACCTACTGAGGGGTGTTTGCTTGTTGATCAGCTTGTTTTATATCCATGTTTTGGCATGAATAGAAGGCGAAGCCAAGTAACACAATCAGGAATATATTTTTCATAATAACTTATTTTAAGTAGTGCAGAAATTTAACTTTCCAAGGACAAAGGGCGGTCTGTACAAGGGAGGGAGAGAGGCGTATTGCCTCAATTTTTATCCCTGCTGTAGGTTTGTCACTTTGCCATCACTTATCAGTCGATGCACTTAATCCTGCTTTTCGGCATCCGCCAACTTCTTCGTATCGGCATATTGCTGAAAGGCCGTAATTTTTCCTTCCTCATCCAGCGTCCAAAGGTGGGCGGCCTGTGCATTATAGGTCTTTCCGGTTGCTTTTACTTTGGCGTCATATCGCAGCATAGCCAGGACCTTGTTGCCGCTCATACCATGGATCTTAACATCCTGTAATCCAAAGTACTCGTGCCTGGCACCAATGCGTGCAAATACGCCTTCCAATACTGCATGGGGGCCCATGTAGGGGTTGCCATCGGCCAGCGAATTACTTTCAGCTTCGTTCCATTCGATTTCGGGATGCATGCATCCCAGCACTGCTGGTATATCGCCAGTTGAAAAAGCCTTGTACAAGGCGTCAATTACTCCAATGTTTTGTTCAGTTGTCATGATGTCAGTTGTTAATTTTTGCCTACTCTTCCCGGTTTTCGGCTACCCCGTTTTTTGCATGTAGCTGCATGAGCTTTGCTCACAATAATGGCCTTTTACCTTTGGCCAACTTCATATACCAAATGATTGATAAACGTTACCCCTTGCTTCGTGATTAATTTTGACCGGAACCCGATCACTCCCCCATTTATTGCCTTCCTTTTGGGGGATGAATTGGATCACTTGCCCGGCAGCCCATGCCAGCGGCAGCCTTTACTTTTCCTCTACTAGCTGAATATAATTGCCACAAGTATCATTGAACATGGCCACGATTACCGTACCCATTTCGGTTGGTTTCATCCTGAATTCAACTCCTGATTTTGTTAAGCTTTCAAATTCTTCCTGGATATTGTCCACGTAAAATTGGGTCCAGGGCATTCCAGCCTTGAATAGTTCTTCCTGGAATACTTTTGCAGGCTCGAAGTGGTTGGGGCCAGGCTCGAGCAACAATTCCGGGCCCTCCGGGTCTTGTTTGGACACAAGGGTTAACCACCGATTTCCTTCACCCAGCGGAATATCCGTTTTTTTCACAAAGCCCAAAACACCCGTATAAAAATCTAATGCGTGCTGTTGGTCTCTTACCGGAATACTTACGATTTTGATTTTCATAAGAAAAATTTTAATGCGTGAATACGCCTTCTTCATTTTTTTCCCATTATTAGCACGAATTTATCCCCTTAATCCGTGGTCTAAAAGTTGGGGGGAATTATACTTTTTCTAATTCAATTTCTTCCAATAAACCACTTTGTCATCACCTTCTTTCCAAAAGTCACGAATTACCGCTTCTTTATTGTAATTCAATTTTTCATAAAATTCTCTTGTCAGTTTGAACTCATCAGTTCCTGATGTCTCCACAATCAAAATTCTTTGACCATTTTCCTTTAGGTGATTTTCAATAAATTTCATCATTCTACTGCCCGTTCCTTTGGATTGGATATCACTTCTGACACCAATCGCATAGAGGTTATAAGTCCCTTCAGTGAGTTTTTCTGGTGCACAATATCCGATTGAAATTGGCTTATCGTTTTCGGTTTCTGTAAACCATATTTCTTCGGTTTCTGGATTATTCAGGTAGTCTGCAATCATATCACTCAGCATCTCAGAGGGAAACAACTCAATGGTGTCTAAAACTTCTTTTAAGGCTGGAATGTCACCTTCATTGACCATTCGGATTTCTTTATGCTTATTCGTCATTGTTTTTGAAGTATTACTGGAAAGGTTTTCTGTATTCCTTTTGCTGGTGGCTTTTTTACTTGCCCAC
>RFHT01000770.1 GCA_003696835.1 Bacteroidota bacterium | reverse complement strand
TGCAGCTCAGCGTGTTGTCGCTGGGCTCGTGGCTCACCTTTGGCAAGCAGGTAGATGACCGCATAGCCGAAGATTTGATGAAAACGGCCTATGAGGGAGGGGTCAATTTTTTTGACAATGCCGAAATATACGCCCGTGGGAAATCGGAATCGGTGATGGGCAAGATTTTGAAAAAAATGGGCTGGGCACGCGATACCTATGTGGTGTCCAGCAAGGTGTTTTGGGGAGGCGACAAGCCCAACCAGAAGGGCCTGAGCCGCAAGCACATACACGAGGCTTGCCACGCTGCCCTCAGGCGGCTGCAGGTCGATTACCTCGACTTGTACTTTTGCCACCGGCCCGACTACAACACCCCTGTGGAGGAAACCGTATGGGCCATGAACACCCTCATTCAGCAGGGTAAGGTGCTGTACTGGGGCACCTCGGAGTGGCCCGCCGACCGCATCATGCAGGCCCATGCAGTGGCCAGGCAACACCACCTCATTCCCCCCCAAATGGAACAACCCCAATACAATATGTTTGTACGCGAGCGTGTGGAAAGGGAATACCTCGACCTCTACGAGCTGGGCATGGGCACCACCATCTGGTCGCCCCTGCTTTCGGGCCTGCTCACCGGCAAATACAACGACGCCCAGCCATCGGGTACGCGCTTTGACATAGAAGGCCTCGACTGGCTGAAAAACCGCACCTTCCGCGAAGGCAGGCTGGAAAAGGTGCGCGCCCTCACCCGCCTGGCCCAGGAGCTGGGCATGAGCATGACCCACCTGGCCCTGGCCTGGTGTGTAAAAAACCCCCACGTGAGTACCGTCATACTGGGAGCATCCAAGCACGCCCAGCTGGAAGAAAACCTCAAATGCCTGGATGCTGTACCCAAACTGGACGAGGCCGTCATGCAGCAAATCGAAGGCATACTCGAAAACAAACCCCAAAGGGAGGAATTTTAATTGACAGACCTCTTCAGCATGGACCTGCAGGCCTACCAGTACGTGCTCATCGTACTGGCGGGCATTTTTACGGGCATCATCAACACCCTGGCGGGCAGCGGCTCGCTCATCACCCTGCCCATATTTGTGTTTATGTGCGGGCTGCCCGCCGATGTGGCCAATGGCACCAACCGGGTGGGGGCATTTTTGCAGAGCGGTGTGGGCTTTTACGCCTTCAGCCGCTCGGGCGGGGCCGGTACCCTCAAGGGGTCCCTTTGGCTGGTGCTGCCTGCTGTGGCAGGGGCCATACCCGGCTCCCTCATTGCCGCCCAAATGAATGAACGCATGATGAACCTCGCCATCGGCATCCTCATGGTGATCATGCTGGGAGTGCTGCTGGTGGACCCCAAGCGGTGGCTGCGCGAGTCGGCTGCTACCAGCAGCCGGAACAAAAAGCCCTGGATTATCCTCATCTTTTTTCTCATTGGCGTGTATGGGGGCTTCATTCAGGCGGGCATCGGCATTTTTCTCATGGCTTCGCTGGTGCTGGCGGCTCACTACAGCCTCAGTGCCTCTACCGGGGTAAAATTGATCATCGTGTTTCTGCTCAATATCCCCACCCTCATCATCTTTTTTGCCTACAACCAGATCCACTTTGGCTTTGGTCTGCTCATGGCAGTATGTCAGTCGGTGGGGGCCGTACTGGGGGTGCGTTTTGCCACCAAAGTACCCAACGCCAACACCTGGATACACCGCCTGCTCATTCTCATCGTCATCATTTCGGCTTCCAAGTTTTTGTACGAATGGGCTTCGGGCTGATCTGAATGCTTGCTTAAATCATTTGAAAAACAGTACTTGCAGCCAATATGCTGAGGTTAATCACGTATTTTCTGTTTCACCTGGGCCGCTTCTTCATGATGCTGGGCGCCATGTTCAAATCCATGGACAAGCCCGTCATTTATTACCGGCTGTTTTTGGTTGAAACCAACCAAATGATACAGGGCAGCCTGATTATCGTCATCATCATTTCCACCTTTATGGGGGCTGTTACCACCCTGCAAACGGCCTACCAGCTTACTTCAGGCCTGTTTCCCGACTCGGTGATCGGCTCAGTAGTATCGGCTACCACCCTGCTGGAGTTGTCGCCTTCGGTGCTGTCCTTTATTCTGGCAGGGCGCATCGGCTCGCGCATTGCCTCTGAGATCGGCACCATGCGCGTAACCGAGCAAATCGATGCCCTGGAGGTGATGGGGGTCAATGCCCAGGCCTACCTGGTGCTGCCCAAAATACTGGGTGCCCTCATCGCCTTTCCCGTGCTGGTAACGGTTTCGGCCTTCCTCTCTCACCTGGGGGGCATGATCGCGGGCGACATCACCGGAGAAGTTACGGCCACTGAATACACCCAGGGGGTGCAAACCTACTTCGTTCCCTTTCAGGTAACGGTGATGTACGTCAAAGCCGTTACCTTTGGCCTCATTATCTCCTCTGTATCGGCCTACCAGGGCTTTTTCACGCGTGGCGGCGCCCTGGAAGTGGGGGCTTCCAGCACCAAGGCGGTGGTATTCAGCTGTCTGACGCTGGTAGTAGCCGATTACCTCATTGCCCAAATATTGCTGTAAGTATGCGCCAAAGGGAGGGAATGTTTCAACAAAAAACGGAACCTATGCCTACAAGCTGGATCAACATCAGCCTGGGGTTCTTTTTCGTAGTAGCCCTCATAGGTACCAGCCTGCGCCTGGCAGCTTTTGTACCCTTGCCGCTGGAGTATGCCCACCTTGTTCACGCCCATTCGCATGTGGCTTTTCAGGGCTGGATCTATACCCTCATGATGCTGTTGCTGGTGAGGCTCTACCTGAGCCCTGAGCAGATCCGGCGGGGGCGCTACCCCCTGCAGTTCCAGCTCACAGCGGTAGTACTGTGTGGCGTGCTGGTGGCATTTTCCCTGCAGGGCTACGGACTGTATTCCATTCTCTTCTCTACCCTTTTTCAGCTGCTCAATTACTGGTTTATTTTTTCTTTTTTCAAACACACCAAAACGGGCGGCTCTCCTAACCCCCAGACCCTTTCGCTGCTGTTTATCAAAACCGGACTCTGGGCGGGGCTGCTGTCCACCCTGCTGCCCTTCGGTATCGGCATCTTATCGGCTAAAGGACTCGCCGAGACGGAAATTTACCACTCATTTGTCTATACCTTTCTGCACCTGCAATACAATGGTTGGTTTCTCTTTGTGGCCCTGGGGTTGTTTTACAAATTTCTTGAAATAAACGCCATCCCCTACAGCCGCCAGTACGGCCGCACTTTCTTTTGGCTTTTTGCCCTTGCCCTGCTGCCCGCCATCGGGCTTTCGCTGCTGGGCATGAGCTTTTGGTCTTTCATCTTTTTGCCGGCTATGCTGGCGGCAGTGCTGCAGGGCCTGGGACTGCTTTTTTTCCTTTTGTCCCTCTCCCGCAAGCTGCTGAGGGTCATCGGGCAAAAGGGCGGGTGGTTTCAGCTGTATTTGCTCATTTTTCTCCTGTCGTTTTTGCTGAAGGTGGTGCTACAAAGTTTTTCTGTACTGCCCTTCTTCCGTGAATATGTTTTCAGCAACAAACTCCTCATTCTGGCTTATCTGCACCTGAGCTTTATCGGCTTCCTTTCCTTTCTGCTGCTGGCCCTGCTGGTGGATTTCAAATGGCTTCCCCTCAACAGGCTCAGCAAGGCGGGCAGCGTACTGCTGCCCGCGGGTTTTGTGGGCAGTGAGCTGTTGCTGCTGCTGGGAGGCACCGGCCTCCACTACAACCACCTGGCACTGGCAGGCTGGAGTGCCGCCATGGCACTGGGCATTTTGCTGTTGCTGCTGGGAGGGCTGTTTGAAAAACGCATAGGGTTCCGGGGTATGGAATTGTAGCTGGGACCTGCTCTTCTTCATACAACCGGATAACAGCTATAAGTATGAATAGAATGATGCTACTCATAGCGACGATATGCGTCTGCTATTGGGGAATCAGTCCAAAAGCTACCCCACCTTCGAGCCTCCATGCTGATACCAGGCAGCAATTGCGAACATTTACCGCCGTGAGTTTGGATGAGATTGAGCATGAATGGGCAAGAACTTACCTTTATGATCCCGGGCAAACTCCCCATATATACAAGTCTTTATCTGAAGAATTCAAAACTAAATACACCCTTGTCAAGGCTGAAAATATCTATGGTAAAGACGACCAACTGATAATGAAGATCGAAGCTGTTACAAAAAGAATTAGCCTTACGGAAAGTGTTGAAGTAAAAAGGATCAAATATCCCAAGATTCCTCCTGTTTATACATTGGATACCATTCCTACAGAATATTTAAAATTAAGGTAACTATTCAGCATATACCTGCTGCAAAAAAGGGGGAATACCCCAATAGTGCCTTCATGGACCATGCATACATGAAACTTTGTTTTTGTCAACCACC
>RFHT01000769.1 GCA_003696835.1 Bacteroidota bacterium | reverse complement strand
TTGAGCATGAGCGAACAGGTTTGGTGCATGTAAACGCCTTGAAATTTCATATTTAAGCGGATATTGAAGGTTTGAAAACGTACTAAACACAAGGCTGTGAAAAGCTTCAGTTCCCTCCACAACTATGCATTAAGCTACATAAATATTTGTTAGATGTAAATAATCCTAGTCAAACTAAGCTTATATATTACGAAAGTAACACCGGTCTCATTGTTTAGTATTCGGCCAACAGCCTGAGGGTAGCTCATTTTTTTGTTTGTGGCGGTAAAAATTGGCAAAAAATGCCTAATATAGGCCCCTCAACCTGCTACAACCTCTAAAGCTGTTATGAGTATCTTAGCTCCTATCGACTGGTTTTTCATCATTGCGTATTTTTCTTTGATCATGGGCATCGCCTGGTGGGTCATCAAACGCCAAAAAAACACCTCAGACGACTATTTTCTTGCGGGGCGTAATTTGGGCTGGTTTGTGGTGGGGGCATCCATTTTTGCTTCCAACATCGGCTCGGAGCACCTGGTGGGCCTGGCGGGGTCGGGTGCTACTGACGGGGTGGCCATGGCGCATTATGAGCTGCATGCCTGGTGCCTGCTGGTACTGGGCTGGGTGATGGCACCCTTTTACATGCGGTCGAAGGTGTTTACCATGCCAGAATTTCTGGAGAAGCGTTACTCGGCTTCTGCCCGCTGGGTGTTGTCGCTCATTTCGCTGGTGGCCTACGTACTCACCAAGGTGGCCGTGGGTATTTTTGCGGGGGGAATTGTGTTTGGGGTATTGCTGCCCGAGATGAATGTGCTGGGGCTGAATAGCTTCTGGGTGGGCTCTATCCTGGTGATTATCCTTACGGGCATTTATACCATACTGGGGGGGCTGCGGGCAGTGGCCTATACCGAGGCCATGCAAACGGTGATACTGGTGGTAGGCTCGGTGCTGGTAACCATCTACGGCCTGGATGCGCTGGGCGGCTGGGAGGAGCTGCGGCGGGTATGTGGCAGTGAGATGTTTAACCTGTGGAAACCGCTGGTACCAGCCGGCATGGAAGGCAGCTGGGCGCCGGTAAAAACCAGCAGCCAGATGGCCTGGTATTTCAACACCAACTATCCCTGGGTGGGCATGTTGTTTTGTGCGCCCATCATCGGGCTGTGGTACTGGTGTACCGACCAGTACATTGTGCAGCGCACCCTGGGGGCAGCCAACCTCACCGAGGCCCGCAGGGGCACCATTGCGGCGGCCATGCTCAAGCTGCTGCCCGTGTTTATCTTCATCATTCCGGGCATGATCTGCTTTGCGCTGGCGGCCAGTGGTAAAATGGAGAGCATTTCGGCTGCCATGCTGGATGCACAGGGCAATGTAATCAACGAAAATGCCCAGCAGGCATTTCCGCTGCTGGTGGCCTCGGTACTGCCTGCGGGCATACGGGGCATCGTAGTGGCGGGGCTGCTGGCGGCCCTCATGAGCTCCCTGGCCGGAGTGTTCAATGCCTCCTCCACCCTCTTTACCATGGACTTTTACTCCAAGCTCAGGCCTAAAGCCACTCAGCAGCAGCTGGTACACATCGGGCGCATTGCCACCCTGGTGATGGTGATCATCGGGCTGCTGTGGATTCCGGTGATACAGGGCAGCAGGGGCCTGTACGACTATCTGCAATCGGTGCAGGGCTACCTGGCCCCGCCTATATTTGTGGTGTTTTTCTTTGGGGTGTTTATGAAGCGCCTCAACGCCAAAGGTTGTCTGGCTACCCTGGGGGTGGGCTTTGCAATGGGTATATTTCGCCTGGCCATAGATACGCCAGTGGCCCTTTCCAAAAGCTTTGCCTATACTGAGGGCTCGTTTTTCTGGATTATCAATAACATTTTCTTCCAGTATTACAGCCTGCTCATCTTCCTGGTGTGTGCCGCTACCATGCTCATCGTGAGCTATGCCACGGAACCTCCGTCCTACTCGCGTATCAGCGGGCTTACCTTTGGCACCCTGAGCAACAAGGACAAAGCCGAAAACAGGGCCAGCTATACCAAAGCGGATGTGATCTGGTCCATTGTGGTGCTGCTGCTCATTATGGCCGCATACCTCTACTTTACTGGCTAAATACAGGGTAATCTCAAATAGGTTTAGATTACCCAGTACTAAGCTCGACTTTACTATTTTCTCCTCACTCAAGTCGCTGTTTGAGTAGAGCGTTAGCTTAGATGCTGGATTTGCTCCAAATAATTATTCATAAGGCTTTTTCCATCCCTTATTGAAAATTCAGCTTTCCTCTGGCAAACGCTATGCTCAATGGTTGTTTGGTATCTGCAATAAGCAACTTCCTTCCATACAACTCAGTTGATGATATTTTCAACATGCTCCCCCTGAGAATAGCTCGCAGAGACGCAAAGGCGCAGAGAACAACCAACCTCCTTTGCGCCTCTGCGTCTTTGCGAGCAACCTTCCTCTGCCCCTATGTGAAATACCAAGCAAAATGGCGAGATGGCCAATTCGAATCCTTAATTAAGCTAATTGTAGCACCTTTCGAGGATTTCGATACGCTATACGAACAAAGCCTTTAGGACTGTAAAGTAGTAAAGTCGAGCTAAATATGAGCGCATTTTTTTTGATTCTTACATGGCAAAAATTTTCAAATTTTGAGAAATAGGCCTATATTTATGCCGCGGGGTATCATATTGTTCATTTTTTCAGGAAAATCTTACAAAAACATCAGCCTGTGAATCAACTTTTACCTATTCTCGTTTTCTCTGTAATAGTCGCTGTTCTCCTGGCTTGTGGTTCTCACAACCAGCCAAACTCCCTTTCAACCACTCCCATCCCAGCCCCCCCGCTCAAACGCATTTCTCAGGAACTTTACGGTCTCGACCTCCAAAACCTGAAGGTAGAACAGGCCAGCCTCCGGCCCAACCAGTTTTTATCGGATGTTTTGGGGGAATACGAGGTCAGCCCCGGTACCATCCACCAAATGGCGGTCAAATCCCGGGAGGTATTTGACGTGCGCAAGATGCGTGCAGGCAACCCCTTTACGGTCGTCAAAGACCAGAGCGAGGCCGTGAAGTATTTTGTGTATGAAAAAAACCCCACCGACTACGTGGTTTTTGACTTGCGCGACAGTGTGCGCATTTACGAAGGCCAAAAACCCGTGCTCACCCGGGAGGCCACGGCTACCGGCATCATTGAGACTTCGCTTTACGAAGCCATCGTGGATGCGGGGCTGGACGTGAGCCTGGCCGCCAAGCTGGAAGACATCTATGCCTGGTCGGTGGATTTTTTCCGGCTTCAGAAAGGAGACTTCTTCAAGGTACTTTACGAGGAAGCCTTTGTCGATGGCGAATCCCTGGGAGTTTCCCGCATACTGGGGGCTCAGTTTCACCATGCAGAGAAGGACTTCTTTGCGGTGGAGTTTGTACAAGACTCCGTGCCCGACTACTTCGATGAAGCGGGCAACAGCCTGCGCAAGGCATTTTTGAAAGCCCCCCTGCGCTATTCCCGCATCAGCTCGCGTTTTTCCTACCGCCGCTTCCATCCCGTGCTCAAAAGGTACCGCGCCCACCTGGGCGTGGACTATGCAGCCCCCCGCGGTACGCCCATCTATGCCGTGGGCGACGGCGTGGTGACCCATGCTACGTATAAAAAGAACAATGGGCGGTATGTGAAAATCCAGCACAATACCATGTATGCCACCCAGTACCTGCACATGTCGCGCTTCGCCAAAGGCATGCGTCCGGGTAAGTTTGTCAAACAGGGCGAGGTGATCGGCTACGTAGGCAGTACGGGCCTGGCCACCGGCCCGCACGTGTGCTTCCGCTTCTGGAAAAACGGCAAGCAAATCAACCCCTTTACGGTAGAAGCTCCTCCTTCCGAACCCATACGGCCGGAAAATACCTCCCGCTATGAATCAGCCCGCGACCTCATGCTTGACCGCCTGCAACAAATCCCGGACCCGGTAATGGCCAAAGAAAAAATAATCGCAATGGATGTAACACAAAACTAACGATCTCATTACGCCTAAACAACTTTCTCCAATCCTACCCTGAAACCCGCTGCAGCAACTGTACGCGGGTTTCTTTTTGCCTTTATTTTATCCGGCCGGATATTATTTTTGATTTTGGCATAAAATCTTACACTCAGGAATCTTGAATACCAGAGGAATAAGCACTTTTCTTTTACATTTTTGAAAAAAAAGTATAACTTAGCGTTTGAATTAGAGGAGGTTATTGCGGATTGAAGTTGTTTATCTAAATAATAATCAAGCTCTTATAAACAAATAATCTTACGCATAATACCAAACAAAAAGCCTAAATTTCCCTAGCTGATGAAACATATTTATACCTTTCTGCTGGCGTTGCTCATTTACCTTCCTCTCAGTGCACAAAACGACTGGTTTATTCCCTTTGGCCAGAGCCAGGAGCAGGTGAGGCAGTACCTTGCCAAGAAAGACTACTTGCTGGAAGTACGGGAAGATAAAGGCATGCACCGCATGCTGGCTTCCATTGAAAAAGACAAGCAGATAGAATATGTGTTTGACAAAGGGCTGCTGTACGCTACTTCGGTAAGCCGCAAGTATGCCAATAAAAAGGCCTGCAAAGATATCCTCAAAAGCTGCCTGGACTACATGGAACTGATCAGTTCGGGAAAAATTGTGCAAACCAACCTGGGCAATGCCACCTGCTACACGGCGGTTACCAATACCCGTGTGATCAAGCTGTTTGTGATCAACCACGAACACAAGAGCCAAACCCTGCAACTCACTTCCTTCAGCCGCATACATGGCCCCATGAAAGACGACCGCCTGCACTATGAGGTGGACCTGCTTTCGCGCTATTCTCCCGGAAACGACTGAGGTAGGCTCAAAGGAATAAAGCTCCGGCCTGCTGTGTGGGGATCTATGCCCACCGGCAGGCCGGATTTTTCATTTTGTTTTTCCCTCCGAAGGTGTAAATTGTTTCCCAAAACGTTAGCATGCGTCCTTCCACTTTCTTTCTGGTATTTGTATGGGCGGCCCTTAGCTGTGTGGGGGTGCCGTCGGTCTATTCCCAATCGACTTATCACGACCTTCTTCAGGCCCAGTTGCTGAATGAGCATGGCCTGAGCGGGGGCGAATGGGTGTTTTACGGCAATGAGCAGGACAACATCAACCAGGCTTTTAGCTATGGCGCCCAGTACAGCGTGCTGAACATTTCGGATCAGGATTTTACCAAAGCCGTGCAGGAAGTGGTGGCAGCCCCAGGGACCAACCAGTGGGATGCCGGCTGGGGCCTGCACAATGTGAACAGCATACAGGCGGGCGACAAGCTCCTGCTGGTGGTGTGGATACGCAGGCTGAGCGAATCGGGCAAGGTGAGTTTGTTTTTTGAAGACAGGGTCACCTTTGCCAAGGAGGTATATTATACCCTGCCCCTGCAGGCGGGCTGGCGGCAGTACCTGGTGCCTTTTGAGGCATCGAAGAGCTATGCAGCCGGGGGCGCAACGGCGGGATTTCACCTGGCCCACCAAGCTCAGCAAGTACAGTTTGGCGGCTGGGCGGTGCTCAACTTTCGCAACCGCTACCGCCTGGAAGACCTGCCCGAAAGCATAGGCAACGACCAATACGGCGGCTATGAGCCCGACGCCCCCTGGCGGGCCGCGGCCGCGGCCCGCATCGACAGCCTGCGCAAGGCCGGGCTGAGCATACAGCTACAGGATGAAAACGGCAACCCCCTGCCGGGGGTGGAGGTAAGCTACAGCATGCTGCAGCACGAATACGCCTTTGGCTCGGCAGTGGTGGCCTGTAAATTTGCAGGCAACAGCTGCCAGGACCCCATTTACGAACAAAAGCTCACCAACCTGGACGGCAAAGGGCATGGGTTCAACTGGGTGGTGTTTGAGAATGCGCTCAAATGGCGGGCATGGGAAGGAGAGTGGCCCGCCACCAAAGCCGAAAAGGTGCATGCCACCCAATGGCTCAAAGACAGGAACATCCACATTCGCGGCCACAACCTGCTGTGGCCGGGCTGGTCCTACCTGCCCCAGGACATCGTGACCAATGGACAAAATCCCTCCTACATCAAAAACCGCATTCAGCAGCACCTCAACGAAATCCTCACCTATCCCGGTATAAAGGGCAATATAGCCGAGTGGGATGTGCTCAACGAAATTACTACCAACCGCGACCTGGAAAATGCCTTCCGGGGCAGTGCGGGCTACCCCACTGGCCGGGAGTTGTACGTGGAGGTGTTTAACCAAACCACCCAGCTGGCTCCGGAGGCCAAAACGTACCTCAATGACTACATTACCATCAGCCTGGCAAACCAGCATTCCAGTCTCTACGAAACCTACAAAGGCTTCATAAGGGAGTTGCTGGATGCGGGCGTGCGCCTGGACGGCATTGGCTTTCAGGCACACATTGGCGGCTTTCCCACTTCTATTCCCCTGGTGTACGACATTCTGGAGGACTTCTACCAGGAGTTTGGCACCAAAGCCAAAATAACGGAGTACGATACGGATCCTTCCATGAACGACAGCCTGGCGGGGGTGTATTTGCGCGATTTCATGACCATGGTGTTTAGCCATCCCAGCACAGAGGGCTTTTTGATGTGGGGCTTCTGGGATGGGGCTCACTGGCACGATAATGCGCCTATGTACGACATCAACTGGCAGCTGAAGCCGGCCGGACAAGCCTTTATCGACCTGGTGTTTAAGCAGTGGTGGACGCAGGGTAGCTTGGTTACGGATTCGGCGGGTAGGGGCAGCTTTCGGGGCTTTAAGGGCACCTATGCCATCAGCTATAGCTGTGATGGTGCCCGCTTCACAGATACCTTGCAGCTGAGCCAGGACACTACCCTCAGCCTGAGCTGCCTCAGCACGGCCCGCCTGCCTGCATCCCGCCTGAAGGTAGCGGTATATCCCAACCCGGCCAGGGACCGGCTCACCCTGCGGCATGATGAGACAGCTCCACTGGAGCTGCGCCTGCTGGATATGCAGGGGCGCCTGCTGCACAGGCAGCAGCTTACCCAAAGGGAGTATGTACTGCCCCTGCAACTGCCCCCTGGGCTGTATGTGCTGCATCTGCGCTCGCCTGCCGGTAGCTACCGCCAGAAGCTGTGGGTACGCTGAGCCAGGCCCCGGGCTAAAGCCGCGGGGCTACTGCTTTGCCAGGCCGGGCTTCAGCACAACAACGAGGAATTTGCCCAACAGCAGCAGGTTTCGGTGAGGCACGAATAGCCCCGGGCTAAAGCCGCGGGGCTACTTGGCCACAGCACTTCGTGCTACCCATATTTGGGCCCCTGATGGGGGCCTGGACGTCCATGACTCGGAGGGCAGGTGAAGAGGTCGCAGGCGGCGCAGCCGCCTGCCAGGAAAAGCTACCCTCATTTTCAAGGAGGGGCTGGGGGTGGTTAATGCAAGTAACTGAAAATGAGCAGGTTATGCTGGGGGTAAAACCCGTCTGCCGGCGCCAGTTTGTAACTGGGGCCGGTAGCAGGCCAGAAAACGCCCGCTGCGCGGCAGGTAAGAGACCTTTCGGCGCACCAAGCCAGCACGCAGCCTAGCCTCAAGGTGACACCGAAGGTGTTTACCCGTCTGCCGGCGCCAGTTTACAACTGGGGCCGGTAGCAGGCCAGAAAACGCCCGCTGAGCGGCAGGTAAGAGACCTTTCGGCGCACCAAGCCAGCCCGCACCCCAGCCTCAAGGTGACAC
>RFHT01000768.1 GCA_003696835.1 Bacteroidota bacterium | reverse complement strand
TCACAGGGATTGCATCTTGCATCTTGCATCCTGCATCCTGCATCCTGCATCCTGCATCTTGCATCCTGCATTACCTTAAAGACATCTCCGCTGCGCTACGACTTGCATCCTGCATTACCTTAAAGGCATCTCCGCTGCGCTACGACTTGCATCCTGCATCTTGCATCCTGCATCTTGAATCCTGCATCTTGCATCTTGAATCTTGCATCCTGCATCTTGCATCTTGCATCTTGCATCCTGAATCCTGCATCCTGAATCCTGATCAACAACATAACCTTCATTTTTATCTATATGGATCAATCAACCCCCAACAAATTGCAACAGGCCGTATTTGGCGCCGGTTGTTTCTGGTGCGTGGAAGCTGTGTTTAAAGAACTAAAAGGGGTGGTGGAGGTGGAGCCGGGTTATGCCGGCGGGCATGTCCCCCACCCTACTTATGAGCAGGTATGCAGCGGCAGCACCGGCCATGCCGAGGTAGCCCGCATCACCTTCGACCCGGCAGTAATTACTTATGAAGAATTGCTGGAAGTATTCTGGCGCACCCATGATCCCACCACCCTCAACAGGCAGGGCAATGACGTGGGGACCCAGTACCGCTCGGCGATTTTCTACCTGGATGAAGCGCAGCAGCAGCTCGCCCTCAAATCCAAGGAAGCGGCAGCTGCGTCCGGGCTCTGGGCCGACCCCATCGTTACGGAAATCAGCCCGCTTACCAGCTACTACCCGGCAGAGGATTATCACCATAACTACTTCGAGAACCACCCCAACCAGCCCTATTGCGTGTTTGTGGTGAGTCCCAAGGTGGAGAAGTTTCGCAAATTGTTTAAGGAAAAATTGAAGTAAAAACAGCTGTTGAAGCCTGGTAAGATTCTTCAACAGCTGCCATATTACCCATCTTGCTGCCCGGAGCTTACTCCAGGTTGATGTCGTAGAAATTCCAGCGGTTTTCGCTGTCCATATTGCCTTCGAGCAGGTGAATGCGCTTCACACCTTCGTCCAGGCGCTCAAAGTCCACCGAAAAGCGCAGGCTTTGGCCCGGTTCCAGCGTAGTGGTGTAGGGCCGGGTACGCAGGCCGCTGGCTCCCGTCATGCGGTATTCCCGCTGGTTGGCTGCATCTACAATAAAAAAGGCGCCATCAGAGCCGGGGCGCTCCAAAAACAGCTCCAGGGCCCTGTTTTCGTAATTGGTCACCTTAAAGGAGACGGTGGTGTGCTGCTCATTGTTTGCTATGTGTTCTATCTGCACATAGCTGGCTGTTTGGGCACCTACCTGCGGGTAGCTCACTTCCAGCTGCTGCTTCCGCATGCTGAAAAAGGGTTTTTTTGCAGCGGAAGCAGTCGGTTTTTTTTCTTTTTCTCTGGATGTTTTGCGTCTGAAGAGTTTGCGGTCCTTCAACCAGTCGGAAATGGTGGCCCGCTTTCCCGGGCTGTAGCTGTCGCGTATTTCAGGATTGGCCGGAGCAGGTTCTTTGCTTTCATAGCCACTGGCTGGTTTATCAGGTCTGTTGTCGTACACCCTTTCGGCGGCGGGTGCCTGAGGCTCATTCCAGCCACTCATGGAGGAAGATTCCGGCTCTACCCGGGGACGGTAAGTCTCCAGACGGCTACCTTCGGTCGGTCGGTATGCATATCCTCCGGCGGGTATTTCGGGCTGCTGGTCCGGTGCCTGGCTGTCGGTAATGTAAGGCCGCACCCGGGTACCTGGCTCAGCAGGAGGCAGGTAGCGGTTGTCGTTGGGTGTGGGGGCTTCGCCCGCGTATTGACTGGCAGGCGGATAGGTTCGCAGCATCTCCCGGGCCTGTTCTCCATAGGTTTGAGCTACCTCCAGGCTTGGAAACAAGGCCAGCGCCTGCTCAAAATCCGCCAGGGCCTCGCGGTACTGCTTTAGCTGATACCGGGTGGCGCCCCGGTCGCAGTACAGCAGGGCCAGGGCCCATTGCCGGGATTGCTCTCCCCTGGGGTCGGCCAGTCCTACTTCCTCTATATCCAGAGGCCTGTATCCGCCGTAGGCATGGTTTTTCATACTGGCTGCTTCTCTTCTGCTCAGGGCGATGGCCTGGTCAAAGTCCGCCAATGCCTGCTCAAAGCGCCCCAGCATGAAGCATGCCTTTGCTCGCAGCTGATAAGCCTCTGCCTGCCGGTTCTCTGTGTCCAGCACCTCTCCCAGCGCCTCAAGGGCAGCCTCGTATTGCCCCTGCTGGTAATGAGATTTTCCCATTTCCAGCATGTGGTATTGCTCGTAGTCAGAAAAAGTAGGTTGTGCAAAAGAAAAACAGGGAATGATGGCAAGTAAAAGCAACAGATTGTGTTTCATGTTATTTTTTCAAATCGATGTCATAAAAATTCCAGGCATCGCCTCCCTGGGCATTGCCTTCTATAAGGTGAATAAAGCGGTAAGTATCCGGTATTTTTTCAAAGGTTAGTACAAAGGTTCTGCTGCGCCCCCCAAACACTTTGACTTCTTTTTCCCAGCCGGGAAGCCCCTTTTGGCCAATGAGCCGGTAGCGGTTTCTAAAGCTGCGGTCGCTGAGGTAGAAAGCACCGGGGTTTCCGGGCTTCTGAAGGCTGAAGGCCACTACCTTGTTTTGGGGGCTTCTTATTTTAAAACTCACCTCAGTGGCGTGGGGCGTTAGCTGTATGCGTTCGATGCTGAGGTAATCATTGGGTTTGCCCGTTACTTTTGGGTAATGGTGGGTGCTGGTGCGGCTAAACAGGCCACTGGCCGTTGTAGCAGTACCCTGAGGGGCCACCGGCTGGTCCCAGCGGGTTTCGCCCCAGCCCTCGCCTTCCCAGTCGCGCGACTGGCTGCCTGCATCCTGATTCGGCTTGTTGGCGTATGGTCTTTTATTGGCCTGGTAAATCTTGCGCTCCGCTGCTTGCTTGCTTTGCAGAGCCGCTTCCATGCCCGGTTTGAGCCGCAAGGCCCGTTCGAAATCACGCATAGCAGAACTGTAGTACCCCATCTCCATATAGGCCTGCCCCCTGCGGTGGTACAGCTCCGCCACTCCGGGATTCAGCCGTATGGCTTTTGAAAAATCATTTTTTGCCTCCTGATACTGCCCGCTCTGAAAATAAGCTTCTGCCCGGGCCTGAAAAACCTCCGTATGGTTGGGGTTGAGGTCCACCACCAGGTTGTAGTCGGCTATGGCGCCGGCAAAGTCTCCCTTTTCTGCCTTTTGGCGGGCTTCTTTAAAAAATTTTACGGTCTTAAAGGCTATAAATCTTTCATAGCCCTGACCCACGAGGAGGGACGGAATACAAGCAAGGCACAGCATACAGAAGAATCTCATCAGGTAATTTGTCTGAGTAATGTTTGGAATGACGATAGGGGTATTTGAAGTAAAACAACTATACAGGCATCATTTGCCCGTCCAGCATGTACATCGAATGCTGGATTCTAATATCGATAAAATTTATCCTCTTATTAAATTAAATATTAAAAATAATCAACACCCGCAAAAATAAATAGGCAAATGTATCATATACTAAATACCTTCCAAAAAACGTATTATGAGGTTGTCTATACGCTGGGCAGCGGTAAAATCGGGTATGGTAGGAATACCCAGGCCGCGAAAGGGGTTTTGGCGGGCGGTGGTCACTCCTATGAAAAACACTCCTGCCTCCTGAGCGGCCCGGTAATCTGCCAGGGTATCGCCCCAGAATACAATTTGGGCCTGCTGTTCTGCCTTGAGGCGTCTCATTACATCGGCCTTGGCATCGGGAAAGGCATACACCTCTTCAAAAAAATGGCTCAGGCCCTGGCTTTCCAGATTTTGCAGCACTTCAGCTTTGGGTGCAGCGCTGCACACGTATTTGGGTTCGCTACGGTGTTGGAGGTAAGCCCGCACGCCCGCTACGGGAGCAACGCGTTTCAGCTCTTCATCTACAGCCCGGGTGTAGGCTTGGGAAAAATGCGCCAGGGCTGATTCCGGGTTGGGCAGGCATAAAATATGCCGGCAAATGTGCTCAAATTTTACCGAACGGGGAATGCCAACGGTTTGATGATTATAGGCGTGAATGGCCGCAGCATGCTGGGGATATGCATCAAATATTTTCTCCACCAGCCTGAGTTTCACCTGCTCGGAATCTATCAGCACCCCGTCCTTGTCAAAAACCAGTATGAGTCGTTTCATTGCATAAAGGAAGCAAAAAAGCCGAAGTCCATCAACCTATTTTGGAAAGGGGTTTTTCATCTGGCATTGTTTCCCTGTGATGCTTCCATTCCAAATACCACTGATAAAAATGCTGTAAGCCTTGCTTCAGCTCAGTAGCAGGCTGATATTTCAGGTATTGTTGGGCTTTTTCAATGCTGGCGCAGGTCAGGGGCACATCTCCGGCCTGTGGAGGCAGATGCACCAGCAGGGCCTGCTTTCCCACCACCTCTTCGATGGCCGCAATCAGTGCTTTGAGAGAAACCGTCTGGTTGTTACCCAGGTTAAAAATATGGTGTCCTGGCTGCTGCAGCTGCAGGGCGCCCAGTATGCCCTGCACCACATCGCCCACGTAGGTGTAATCCCGCATGCTGCTGCCGTCTCCATATACGTGAATGGGCAAGCCGCGGTGTATGCGGTCCACGAAGCGGTGAATGGCCAGGTCGGGGCGCTGACGCGGGCCATAAACCGTAAAAAAGCGCAGGGCGATAAACTGTATGTTATAGAGGTGGTGGTACACGTGGCCCAGGTGCTCAGCTGCCAGCTTGGTGGCCGCATACGGGCTGATGGGCTGGCAGGCGGTATCTTCTTCCCGCCAGGGCACGCGCTTATTGATGCCATACACACTGCTGCTGGATGCATATACAAATTTGGAAATGCCTCTTTCGCGGGCGATCTCCAGCAGGTTCAGGGTGCCTTCCACATTCACCTTCTGTGCATGCTGGGGCTGCCTGATGCTTGGCCGCACCCCGGCTTTGGCAGCCAGGTGGATGATTGCATCAAAGGAGTCGTCTATCAGCTCCATCAACAGCTTGTAATCAAACACATCAGCCTCCCAAAACTCGTAATTTTTTGCCTGTAAATGTGGGAGAATGTTGGCTTCTTTGATGCGCCGGTCGTAAAAATCATCCATATTGTCCAGGTTGGTGACCTGTACATTCTCCATCTGCAGCAAGTGGTCGATAAGGTGGCTGCCAATAAAGCCCGAACCACCTGTTACGAGTATTTTTTTCATGAGCAAGGGGTTTTTCACTAAACAATAATACAAAATATCTGTTTCTCCAGGCACCAGAGTGGGTGAATCTCCCCTTACAGCCTCCTGATGCCGTCAAATGCTACATGAAAGGGATGCAGGCTGATGGTTGCAGATAATCAGATCATTTTATGATTGAAGCGGCTTTCCCCCTCCAAATGGATGGGCGGCATCCCGAGCCCAGACGCATGGGGTAGAGAGAAATTGAGCAAAAATCGGCCTTTTTCTCCAAAATTATCCCAACTTTTTTCTGGGGGAATGCTGATAGTGAGCAGGTTATGGCGGGATCCGTTATTAACGGTTAATAACGGCTTTAACGCTTACCAACGGCTCCCCTCTCCCCCAGCAGGCCCCACAAGGTCCGCGACGAAACCGGAGGAATTGAGCAAAAATCGGCCTTTTTCTCCAAAATTATCCCAACTTTTTTCTG
>RFHT01000767.1 GCA_003696835.1 Bacteroidota bacterium | reverse complement strand
GCAGGCGGCTGCGCCGCCTGCCCCGGAGAACTCTCCTCCTTTTCAAGGAGGAGTTGGAGGTGGTTAATACATTTCATTGAAAATGAGCAACTTACAACATTTTTTTTTTCACCCTGAGGGTGCTGAATAGTTACCGGGCAAGTTAAAAAAGAGCATAGAAATTTACCAGCCAAAATAGCCATGAGGTTGTAACCCTCAACGTTTCACAATGGTGGCATCGGCATTCATGATGGTACTGGCTACCACGGCATAAGCGGCCAGAGCGGGAGGGTTTTCGACAGTTGGCTGGGGAGCGGCGCCGGCCTGCAGCCATCCCTTCATTTTGTGGGGGGCCAGCCGGAATGTCTGTTGCTGCTGCTGCCAAAGTTCGAGCAGCAGCTTGAGTTCGGTGGAGGAGGGCATTCGGCCGGTGAGTTGTTTAAAAGCCAGGGCGATGGCCTGTTCGGGGGATTGTTCCCGGTACATATTGGCTCCCATGACCCTGGCTGCCTCCACGAAAATGGGGTCGTTGAGCAAGACCAGGGCCTGCAGGGGGGTACTGGTTTGCTGGCGTCTGACGCTACAGCTGCTGCGGTCGGGGGCGTCGAAGCTGGCCTGGGTAGGGTGGGGGACACTGCGCTTCCAGAAGGTATAGAGGCTTCGGCGGTAGAGGTTGGCGCCGCTGTCGGGTTGGTAGCTGCCGCCATTGAATTGCCAGAGGCCGGCGGGCTGGTAGGGTTTTACACTGGGCCCGCCTATGCGGCGGTGGAGCAGGCCGCTGGCCGCCAGGGCATTGTCGCGTATCATTTCGGCGCTGAGGCGGCCCGAAGGGCCGCGTGCCAGCCAGCGGTTTTCGGTATCCTGCTCCGATATGCCGGGGCGAAAAGCTGAGGACTGGCGGTAGGTGGCCGACAGGACGATGAGCTTGTGCAGGGCTTTGAGGTCCCAGCCCGACTCCATGAAGGTGACGGCCAGCCAGTCGAGCAGGGCGGGGTGGCTGGGCAATTCGCCCTGGCTGCCGAAGTCTTCGGCAGTTTTGACCAGCCCGCGTCCAAAGAACTGCTGCCAAATGCGGTTTACCGTTACGCGCGCCGTCAGGGGCTGCTCAGGCAGAAACAGCCATTTGGCCAGCCCCAGGCGGTTGGTGGAGTAGTGTTGCGGCATGGGCGGCAAAAAGTCGGGCACCGCAGGCGAAACGGCTTCGCCATGCACATCGTATTGCCCCCTCACCAGCAAGTAGGCCTGGCGTGGCCGGGGCATTTCATCCATTACCATGATTTCCTTTACCGTATCCACAGCTGCATGATACGCCTGGCGCGCCTGTTGTAGCTCTTGAAGTGCCTGCCGGTAGGCAGGCTGGTGGTGCAGGTACCACTTTTCCACTTCCTGCAGGGCCTGCTCATCCTGCTCACCCGCCCGCTTTACGAGCCCGGCCCATTGTTTCGGCTCATACAGGCCCCTGAGCTCGGCAGGCGTCAGGGCCCGCTCAAAAACCAGGATGTCATCTACTTTGGCCCCTTTGATGCCGGCTCCCCGCCAGCGGGCGCCTATTTGGAGGCCGGGCTCATTGTTTCCCCTGCCAAACAAGATGCTTTTGTACAAATGGTCCTGCTCTACCCGGGTGGACTGTTCCTGCCCGTTGAGGTAGAGCCGCAGGCCTGCGGCCGTGCCGGAGCCATCGTACACCATAGCCAGTTGTATCCATTGATTGCGGGGAGGATTGCCGGCGTATTCTACAATGGCGTTATAGGGGGCGGTGTGGGCCATGAGGAGTTCCAGGCGGTTGTCGTTCAGGGCCAGGTGGTAGCCCCGGAAGTTGTACAGCACGGCCCCATCTCCTTTGTGAAAGATGGTGCCTTTTTCCAGCCCTTCGGGCAGGTTGACCCACATACTCACGGTAAAGGGTTGGCTGCGGTCAAAGACGCCGGTTTTGCCCAGGTCCAGCCAGGCGTCGCCGTCCAGCAGCAGGCCGCGACCCTTGCGGCCCGGCACAAAAACGGGCTGCAGAGGCTGGCTGATGTGCTGCTGTTTCATGCGGGCCTTCTGGCCGGGAGCCAGGCGGTTGGCCAGGGGGAGGGCATCCAGGTCAAACCAGGCCACAGCCCCCGCAGGCAGTCCCTTTTCCTGCTCAAGGGCCGCCTGGTGCTGCTGAAACCAGGCGGGGAATTGCTGTGCGAGCTGCTGGCTTTGCGCCTGCACGTTTTTGGTTTTCTGTTCGATTTGCGTTTGCAAAAAGGCCAGTTGAGCCTCGGTTTCCTCCCGGGTGAGCAGCAGGGTAGGGACGGGCGGGGCGTCGTCCCAGGAAATCTGGCCGGCTTCTTTCACATTGTTGAAGAAACTGAACAACTGGTAGTATTCTTTCTGGGAAACGGGATCGAATTTGTGGTCGTGGCAGCGGGCGCACCCCAGGGTGAGGCCCATGAAGGCCGTTCCCAGGGTGTTGGTGCGGTCGGCTACGTACTCCACGCGAAACTCTTCGGGCACGATGCCGCCCTCCATGTTTTGCTGGTGGTTGCGGTTGAAGCCCGTGGCCAGCAGCTGCTGACGACTGGCCTGCGGCAGCATGTCGCCGGCCAGTTGCCAGAGTACAAACTGGTCGAAGGGCATGTTTTGGTTGAGCGCCTGTATCACCCAGTCGCGCCAGGGCGACATGTCGCGGTAGCGGTCCACGGTGTAGCCGTGGGTATCGGCATAGCGTGCCAGGTCGAGCCAGTTCACGGCCATGTGTTCGCCGTAGTGGGGGGAGGCCAGCAGGCGGTCCACCACCTTTTCGTAGGCGCGGCTGGAGCTGTCGGCCAGAAAATCATCTATTTCCTGCGGACTGGGAGGCAGGCCGGTGAGGTCAAAGCTGAGGCGGCGCAGCAGGGTGGCTTTGCCGGCGGCAGTTGCGGGCTGCCAGTCTTTTTCTTCCAGCCTGGCCAGCACAAAGTGGTCAATTTCGTTCTGGCACCAGCTGGCCTGTTTCACCTTTGGGGGCGTGCTTTTGCGTGGGGAAATAAAGGCCCAGTGGGGCTGGTAGGTAGCGCCCTGTTCGATCCATTTGATGAGGATGGCCTTTTCCTGCGGGCTGAGGCTGAGCTTGGACTCCCGTGGGGGCATGCGCTCTTCCTCATCAGCATGCAGGATGCGCCTTACTACTTCGCTGCGGTGGGGTTTGCCGGGTATGAGGGCGTATTTGCCGGGAGTTTCGGGCAGCTCAGCCAGCGCCATTTCGGGCAGGTCCAGCCGCAGGCCGGCCTCCCGTTTGTTGGGGTCGGGGCCGTGGCAGGCAAAACAGCGGTCGGAGAGCAGGGGCCGCACGTGCTGGTTGTAATCTATGTGGGCAGGCAGCGCTTGCAGGGCCTGCTCCACCTCATCGGGAAAATGGGGGGTGCAAGCCAGGCCGCACAAGCTGAGGAGTAGGGTATAAATGGCTGTTTTCATAAGCAGGCCGGCATGTATAAACCCATGGAGTTTGAACCACTCCCAAGATAGCAAATGATAGAATAAAAGGCGACGGTAAAGCTTTGACCAGGAAAAAAAACGGAAAAGCGCGATGCCTGCGACTCAACTGAGGTAAATATCTTTGAACTTTTGGAGTTGTTCGTCGGTACCAAAGATAAAGAGGCGGTCGTCGGGGCCGATGGTATAGGTGGCCGGGGGGTTGAGCTGTACATGTTGTTTGCCGCGCTTGGAGCCGATGACCCATACGCCCGTACGCGCCCGTATTTGGAGCTCGATGAGGGTTTTGCCGATGAGCTGGGGGTAATTGGCACAATTAATTTCTTCGAGGTGCAGGTCGGGCTGGCCTTCGCCCGTCACCATTTCAATAAATTCCATCAG
>RFHT01000766.1 GCA_003696835.1 Bacteroidota bacterium | reverse complement strand
GCCGTCAGTTGTTGCTGTATGCGCAGGGCCTGCTCCTGGAGGAAGTCGCGCAGCACATCCCCCATATCCCCGATCTCTTCCAGGGCTTTGGTATTGAAAACCGCTTCGGCCTGCCGCTGCTCATCGCCGGTAATCTGCATGTACAGTTTGTCCAGAAATACCTGCAGGTAGGGAAGTTGAATGGTCAGCTGCTTGCCTTCCCCTTTCACTTTGGTAAAAATGCCTTCCACCACGGCCTCTTCCTCTCCCTGCCGCAGGCGAATATTGCTGTGCTCATGCGAGGTGGCTCCCACTATCACCTGCCGTACCTTGTCGAGGTTCATGGGCTCAACGCGCAATTTTTTGCGCATCAGCTGGGGCACTGCGCGTTCAAATTCAAACAAATGCCCCAGGTACTCCTCCCGTATGATGATGATGAGCTTGACGGGCTGCTCCATCCCCAGGATTTCCTTCACCGTATCGATAAAGCGGGCCTGCTCCTCGGCACTGCCCAGTATATACAGTTCCTCAAACTGGTCAAAAATCAGGTAAATGGGCCGGAAATACTGCCGGTACAGAGTCTGAATTTGCTGGCTCAGCTCAGAGCCCGCTTCCGCCTCTTCTGTTTCGTCCAGCCAGCTGAGGTCCATGCCGGCCGGCACTTCCTGTTTGACCATGCTGGCCAGTTTGCTGCGCAAACTCTCGTTGATGTTGCGGCCGCGCCTGATGGTCAGCGCCAGCCAGTCGTGTGGCTCAAAGCGGCTGGCCAGCCCACAGCTGATCAGGCTGGATTTTCCCGTACCCGAGCCCCCATACACCAGCAGCAGATCCGACTGAAATACCATTTGGTACAGCTGCTCGACCTCTTCATCGCGGCCAAAAAAGATGTCGGTATCCTCGCTGTTGTAGGCACTGAGAAATTTAAAGGGATAACGGATCATAATGCTTGTATTGTCTGCTTTGCGGTCTGGCTCAATCCATCGCACCATTGACAAAAAAATGAACGTAAGTATGTACCTTGACAATTACGCTTACCACCAAACCAAGCGGTGCCTGATGCTGATTTCACAGAAGTACCTGCCAGGATGAAGAGCGGAAGATACCCCACAAATAGTTGTTCATTTCTGATGCATCCCGGCATACCAAACTGGAGCACTGATATTTGCTGCATTCCACCCCAGTTCCGATCTTAATCAAAGTAAGTATTTTTTATATAAATAAAAAAATTTCCACTTATCAAAAAGTGGAAATTTTCTCTTTTCCCAAAAATCATAAAAGCGTCTCAAAGAAATAACGGATCGTGGGCCAGCTACATAATAGCCATCTAATTGTATTTATCGTGAAATTGATTTTTAATATCTCCCACAATTTGCTTGATAAACTGCTCCTCTTCTTTCTTGCAGATCAGCAGGGCGTCTTTGGTATCTACCACGATAAAATCTTCCAGTCCTTTGAGCACCACCAGTTTGCCGTTTGGGGCGTGGACGACATTGTTGAAGGAGTCGTACACTACGGCCGTAGCTTGCACGGTGTTGCCGTGGTAGTCTTTTTCCATGTTTTCGTGCACAGAGCCCCAGGTACCCAGGTCGCTCCAGCCGAAATCTGCCGGAATAACGTGTACATTTTCGGCCCGCTCCATGATGCCATAGTCGATGGAAATGTTTTTGCAGGTGCTATAAAGGTTGTTGATAGCAGCTTGTTCTTCGGGGGTGTAGTAAATGTGCCGGATGTCGGAGAAAAGCTCAGCCATATCGGGCAGGTATTCTTCATAAGCCTGCATAATGGCGCGGGCAGAGAAGAGAAAAATACCCCCGTTCCATACGAAGTCGCCGCTTTCAATAAAGGATTTGGCCACTTCAAGCTTGGGCTTTTCGGTAAAGGTTTTGACTTTGTAGTAGCCCCTGCCTTGGTTGTCTTCTATATACTGTATATAACCATAGCCCGTATCGGGGCGGGTGGGGTTGATGCCCAGGGTCATGATGATGTCGTTTTGGGCGCAGGCCCTGAGTCCGAGCAGGATTTTTTCTTTAAATACCTCCTCTTTTTTGATCAGGTGATCCGAAGGGGCCACCACCAGTATGCCTTCGGGGTTGCGGGCGTGGATCTTGTAGGCAGCATAAGCCACGCAGGGAGCGGTATTTCGTCCTATGGGTTCGAGCAGGATTTGGTCGTCAGTCAGGGCAGGGAGTTGTTGTTTTACCAGCTTTTGGTAGCGCGCATTGGTAACTACATAAATATTTTCTTCGGGAATAAAAGAAGCAAAGCGGTTATAGGTTTCCTGTATCAGGGTTTGGCCGCGGCCGAGTATATCGTGAAATTGTTTGGGAAACTGAACCCGGCTTACAGGCCAAAAACGAGTTCCTATCCCTCCTGCCATGATGACTACATAATGATTGCGATTTTTCATGAATAATGAGATATGTTAATGAGGTGCAAAGTTATGGAATTTAGGTACCACCCAAAAATAACTTGTGCATTTGGTTTTACTTAGCGCTACGGGCTTATTATGGGCCTTTTTTTTGCGCCTGTGGCGATAAGGTAGTACCTTTAGGCGATAAAATGAATGGGTAGTATGAATGCCAGTGCCACCATAGTTGCAAAAGCACGTGCCTGTATGCTGGGCCTCGCCTGCGGCGATGCCCTGGGTACCACCCTGGAGTTCAGGGCGCCCGGCACCTTTACCCCCATTACCGATATGGTAGGCGGCGGCCCTTTTGACCTCAAACCCGGCGAATGGACCGACGACACCTCCATGGCCCTCTGCCTGGCTACCAGCCTGGTGGAATGCCAGGGCTTTGATGCCAGGGATCAGATGCAACGCTATATGCGCTGGTTCAGAGCAGGCTACATGAGCGTAAAAGACCATTGTTTTGATATTGGCAACACCACCGAAGTGGCCCTGCACACTTTTGAAAAAACGGGCAATCCCTACAGTGGAGCCACCGACCCCTTTGCAGCAGGCAACGGAGGCATTATGCGGCTGGCGCCCGTGGTTATTTTTTACCAGCACGACTACAGCCAGATGCTCAAATATGTTGCCAATAGTTCGCGCACCACGCACGCGGCCCGTACCTGTATAGACGCAGCCCGCTATTTTGGCACCCTGCTGTGGGGTGCCCTGCATGGGACAGACAAAACCACCTTGCTCAGCCCCCGCTATTCACCTGTACCTGGCACCTGGAGCATAACTACACTGGCAGAAGAAATTGACGAAATAGCCGCAGGCTCTTTCAAACACAAACAACCCCCCGATATTAAAGGCAGTGGCTATGTGGTCAAGTCCCTTGAGGCAGCCCTCTGGGCTTTTTACCACAGCAACACCTTTGAAGAAGGAGCCCTCATGGCCGTGAACCTGGGCGCCGATGCCGATACCACCGGCGCCGTTTACGGCCAACTGGCCGGTGCCTACTACGGAGAAGCAGGCATACCCCAGCACTGGAAGGAGCAAATTGCCATGAAACCCCTCATTCTTTCGCTGGCAGAAAAGCTGGCCGTTGGGGGCAAACTGGGCGTGGAAGCCTGAAATAACCCTTTGCAGGAAATAAATCCTGGTCTTGATACGCATGACCCAATCTACTGATATAAACCTGCAGAAGCTTACCCGGCTTCTTTCGGCCCATACAGGCGCCGACTTTGAGGTATTCAGGCCCGCCTTCATCGGGCGGCTGGCCCTGGCACGCCAGCACCATTTTGGGCTGCATACCCTGGAAAAGTATCTTGCTTTACTGGAAAAAGACCCCACCGAAATCACAGTACTTGCCAACTGCATCTTGAGCAAAAGCCCCGGCAAGGCCTCACTTCCTCCCACTGAATTGCATAACAAACTGTACGCCCAGATTCCGGGTTTTCTTACCGATAGTGCCGTGGTGATGTTTGACCAGGAAGGGACCATCCTCCTGGCTGAAGG
>RFHT01000765.1 GCA_003696835.1 Bacteroidota bacterium | reverse complement strand
TCGCAGGCGGCTGCGCCGCCTGCCCCGGAGAACTCTCCTCCTTTTCAAGGAGGAGTTGGAGGTGGTTAATGCAAGTCATTGAAAATGAATAACTTACACTAATTTTTTCGAACCCACGTTAAATACCTTCATTGATCGCAACTATGTGTACATGAGGAATACCCTCCTGCCCAAAGGCAGGGGGCAATATGGGATATGCGCAGAGCTCCCCCAGGGAGAACACTGCGCATATACTGAGTCATTAGTTTGAAAAGGTAATGTCCTTGCTATCACTGATAAGGCCTACTCTTTCTCCTTAGGGGCAGCTGTTTTGGCTTCAGCTGTGGAGGCTTTGGCCGTTTTGGTTTTGGATTTAGGCGCACTTTTGCGCGTTTTTCGGGCAGTAGTTTTGGTTTTGTTGTTGCCGATCATTTCCACAGAGCGGTGGATAAAATCGGTGAGGTCTTTGCCTTCCAGCATATTTTGCGAAAGCAGAGCCAGGTCCAGCAACTGTTTGGCCAGCTGGGTGTTGTTTTTGCTGTCCACTATGCTCCTCACGAGGGGGTGCTTGGTATTGACCACCACATTGATGCTGTCGGGCATTTCGCCCATGAAGGCATTGCCCCCTCCGAGTGCGGCCATGTCTTTCATACGGCGCATAAATTCGGGCCGGGTGATGACCACAGGCATTTCATCTTCGCCCAGCGAGGCCGTTTGCACCTGCATGCTTTTGTTGGGCAGCACACTTACAAAGGCTTCCTTGATTTTGGAAAGCTGCTCATCAGTGAGCAAAATTTCTGCTTTTTCCTCTTTTTTGTCGTCTTCCCCTTTGGGGATGAGGTTGTCGAGGGTGTCGGAGTCCACGCGCACCCAGCGGGTATTTTCCAGCTTGCGCTCCATCAGCCCAATGAAGTGGCTGTCGATGATGCCATCGAGGTAGAGCACCTCATAGCCGCGCCCGCGGGCCGAGCGGATGTACATGTCCTGGCTCTTTTTGTCGGTGGCATAGAGAAATACCACCTTCTTGTCTTTGTCGGTTTGATTTTCGGCTACTTTTTCGCGGTATTCGTCTATGGTGAAAAACTCGCCTTCGGTGGTTTTGAGCAGGCAAAACTTCACCGCCCGCTCATAAAACTTGTCGTCGGTGAGCATGCCATATTTCACAAATACCGAAATATCGTCCCACTTTTGTTCGAAGGCCTTGCGGTCTTCTTTGAAGATTTCACTCAGCTTGTCGGCCACCTTGCGGGTGATGTAGCTGCTGATTTTGCGCACGTTGGAGTCGCTTTGCAGGTAGCTGCGCGACACGTTGAGCGGGATGTCGGGGGAGTCAATTACCCCTTTGAGCAGCATGAGGTATTCGGGTACAATTTCGGTTACCTCATCGGTAATAAACACCTGGCGGGAGTAGAGCTGGATCTGGTTTTTGCGGGGGTCAATGTCCTGCCGTATTTTGGGAAAGTACAATATGCCCGTGAGGTTGAAGGGATAATCTACGTTGAGGTGGATCCAAAAGAGGGGCTCCTCATCAAAGGGATAGAGCTCCCGGAAAAAGGTTTTGTAGTCCTCATCCTTCAGCTCTGCGGGCGGCTTTTTCCATATCGGATTGGGGTTATTGATTTGCTCCTCTTTAAAAAAGATGGGCACGGGCAAAAAGCGGCAGTATTTTTCCAGTATGTTGCGGATACGGGCCTCCTCGAGAAATTCGGCTGCATCCTCCGAAACGTGCAGGATGACGTCGGTGCCGCGGCTGTGGCGTTCGCCTTCTTCCAGGGTGTATTCGGTGGTGCCATTGCAGGTCCATTTTACGGCTTTGGCATCCTCGCGGTAGGAGCGGGTAACGACCGTTACGGTATCGGCTACCATAAAGGCCGAGTAAAAGCCCAGCCCAAATTTGCCAATAATTTCGCTCAGGTCTTTTACGTCTTTAAACTTCTTCAAAAACTCCTCGGCACCGGAGAAGGCTACCTGGTTGAGGTACTTTTTTACCTCTTCCTCGGTCATGCCGATGCCGTTGTCGCTCACTTTGATCTGCTTGGCGTCTTTGTCCACCGACACCTCCACCTTCAGCTCTCCCAGCTCGCCTTCGTACTCCCCGCGGCCGGAAAGGTACTTCAGCTTTTGGATGGCGTCAACAGCATTGGACACCAGCTCTCTCAAAAATATCTCCTGGTCAGAATAGAGTGATTTTTTGATAATGGGAAAAATGTTCTCCGTACTGACTGAAATGTTACCTCTTTCCATGGTTTATGGTATATTTGGTTGTATGTAACAAAAAAGGTTATGGCCCTGAGTTTTGCGGGCACAAATTTAACAAATTATTTGATCAAGAGATATGTACGTTCCCAAATTGTACCAGGTTCAGCAGCAGGCAGAGAAAATTCGCATGATGCGTGAGGCGCCTTTTGGCATACTGCTTAGTTGTTTTGAGGGCGAATATTTGGCCACCCATCTGCCTCTGGAGGTGGTAGAAATGGAGGGAAAAGTGTACCTGCAGGGGCATGTAGCCCGCGCCAACCCGCAGTGGAAGGTGCTGGAGCAGCTGGAGGAAGTGCTGCTCATCTTTTCGGGGCCGCACAGCTATGTGTCTTCGAGCTGGTACACCCACCTCAACGTGCCTACCTGGAACTATACGGCCGTACACGCTTATGGCAGGGCGCGGCTGCTGCCTGAAGCAGAAAGTTATGAGCTGCTCAAACGCACGGTGGCCCATTATGAAAGCGGGCAGGAAAGTCCCCTGCTGTGGGACGAAGCCTTTGACCGCATGGTGAGGAAGCAAATGCGGGGCATTGTGGCCTTTGAGGTAGCCGTAAGCCGGCTGGAGGGCAAGCGCAAACTCAGCCAAAACCGCAATGAGGAGGATTACAGGCGGGTGATGGAAAAACTGCGCCACAGCCCGGACCCGGGTGCCCGGGCCGTGGCAGCCGAAATGGAGCGCGAGCGCAGCTGAAAGGCGGGGCAGCATACCAGCCGCTTTACTGATCCAAAAAGGCGGGCACAAAGTGAAAGATGAGGCCGGCGGAAAAGCTGTGGTAGCTGAAGTCGTGCAGCCCCCACTGGTAGCGCAGGCGGTAGCTGAGCCACTGCCTGCGGTAAGTGGCCATGAAGCGGTACACCAGGGGCTTGTCGCCATTGTCGATGTAGCCAATGTAGCCGGCCAGGTCCTGGGTAAACTGCAGGGGCCCCAGCTCCAGCTGGGTGCCCAGGCCAAAGGAGAAGGCGTCGTTCTGAAAGAAGGTGCCAGAGTAGGTTTGCCACACGTAAAAACCGATCATGCCGTACAGCCTGAAAGCAGCGTCTTCCCGGCCGTTGAGTGCCCATTTTTTGCCCACCTGGCCATCGAAGTAGTAGCCAGGCGTATCGGTAAAGCGGGCGTTGTGCAGGTGGGTGCCGGAAGCGGTTTTTGCGTACAGGCCCAGGCTGAGAGAGGGCAGGCCGTGCTTGTTTTGCTCCCGTATGGCTTGTATGGTGGTGCCAAAATACACATCGCCTGCGGCTGTGCCGCGGGCTTCGAAGTCGCGGGCCCGGCGGGCATCGCGGGTGGCTTCGCTGAGGCGATACCACTCCACCGGCACGTAAAAGAGCTCCACCCCCACCCGGTTGCGCGCCAGGGGCACATACAGGCGGGTGTAGAGGTTTTGGGTGCGGTCGCCTATGCCCAGGTGCAGGTCGCCGCGCACTTCAAATGAGAGCTCGTTGGACACCCGCCCCTGGTTTAGCTCCGGCACGGGCAGCGCATTGGGGCCCATAAAGGCCGGCGCTATGATGAGGTACCTCGACCAGTGGGTGACGCCATCCCATTGGTGCTTTTCTTTCCACCAGGCGTAGGGGTCCTGCGCCCTGCCTGCCGTAAAGCAGGCCAGCAGCAGGAAGAAGAAGCAGTATTTTAATACATTCATAATAATTTATTTTATAAAAAATGTATGCAAAAAAAAACACCTTTGTCGCATACAACCTTCACTTTGCCTAAGGCTAAAAAGAACGCTTCCGTTTAGGCTGCCACCTTCAACCGTTCATCCCCTGGAAATGACCGTTGGCGCAAAAGGGCCCTTCGTGCGGGAGTTTGGCCCTGTGTTTGCACCTTATCAGGCATATCAGGACGGTAATCTGGAATTACAAGAGCAAGGGCCAGGGTCGATTCACGCAAGGCGTTCGAGTCCCCTGGTTTTTTTTATTTTTCCTCTCTGTATGGCGGTACAAAAAACGGTGTTTTAATCCAACTATCCCAGCCGCTCTTATGCCCCCGGGCACATGACAATCCCTCCGATGCGAAATTTTCATGCTAGCTGAGGTCAATTGAGCTGGCAAAACATGTTGAGGTTTAAATATGCTGTTTTTTTGTATATTTAGCTTCATATTTTGTATCTATTCAGCATATACCTGCTGCAAAAAAGGGGGAATACCCCAATAGTGCCTTCATTGAGCATGCATACATGAAACTTTGTTTTTGTCAACC
>RFHT01000764.1 GCA_003696835.1 Bacteroidota bacterium | reverse complement strand
GGTTGACAAAAACAAAGTTTCATGTATGCATGGTCCATGAAGGCACTATTGGGGTATTCCCCCTTTTTTGCAGCAGGTATATGCTGAATAGATACGAATGGATAAAAAGATAAAATAGGATCACACAGCTTGGCAGGCCTAAAACAGAAACCCTATTCCAAGAATGAATTTTGCCTGTTCATCATTGAGGTTAAACGACTGGTTGCCAATGGTAATGCCGTTTTCGGCCTCGCTGATGTTGAGCTGATAATTGAGGTCGAGAATGAACTTCCATATATCAAACCCGACTCCGCCCTGCAGGCCCCATTCCACCTTGTTGAAGAGGCGGTCGTAGCCGTGTATGTCGGTGAGGTCCGACTTGGTGTTGAGGTGCAGGCTGGCCATGGGGCCGGCCTGAATGCGGAAAAAGCCAAAGCGGGCACCGGCCATGACGGGAATGTCAAAAAAGAGGGAATTTTCCTCCGCAAAGCGAACTTCCCCCTTACTGAGGTCATTCCATCGGTATTCGGCTTTGGAGGTGCGCAAAATGAGCTCCGGCTGCAGATATATGTGCTCGTTGAAGCTGATGCGGCTGACCAGCCCCAGACGGATGCCCACCGTGGCATTTTCAGCCGATATTTTCAGGGAATCCAGGGTTGCAGCGTCCTTCACCAGCAGGTCGCCTGCCTGTATGGAGGAAGTACTGATCCCGATTCTCGGACCTATTTGAAAGCCTTTTTGGGCAAAAAGCTGTAGGCCCAGGCAGCTTATGAGTAAGCATGTCAATCCAAATTTTTTCATGATAGTATGTGATTTTGAAACATGTAAATGCTTAGAAGTAGTACCCCAGGTCCAGGGCCAGGTAATTGGCCCGGATGAGCATATCGCGTTGCGACTTGGAGCGGTTGTTGATGTTGTTCAGTCCCTGGTGGAAGGAAAGGCCCACCTCAATGGTGCCCACATCAGAAGCCGAAAACTCCAGCCCGGCACCATAGATAAAGGAAACTCCGGCCAGGTTGAGCATTTTGGTGTTTTTGTTGACCCCGTCGCCATTGGTGCCGTCAAAGGGGCTGTTGCCTTCATATTTGTTTCGATACCCCACGTAGGCATCCATGGATAAACCAAAGGTGCCTTTGAGCCGTACGCCATCTCCTATTTCACTGGACCTGAGTTTCAGGGCCAGGGGGATCTCTACTGCCGTTACCCGTACCCTTTCTTTCAGGCTGGGGTTGGAGAAGGTAGCCCGGTAGCCCTTATTGACTATGTGCACGCCGGTATGGAATGCGTAGTGCTCTTTGAAGTAATAGTCCACCAGCAGGCCATAGGACCATCCCAGCCGTATTTTCGAGTCGAGATTGGGGATATCTTCCTTGTTGGAGTCGGTCATATTGGCCATGCCAATAATCGGGCTCAGCCGAAGACCTATTTTTACTCCCTCCTGGGCAGTACTCAGCCCGGGGATGAGCAAGATCGCGAGCAATGCGAAAGTGTGAATTCTGTTCATTTGATCGTTAGCTGTTTGTTGTTTACCTGCATGCAGGTATGGGTTCTTTTTTATCACGAGGATTAGACGTGGGGAATCGCCAAAAAGTAACAGGCAAGAAGGGGCACAGCAAGGCCAATTGAGGTAGCACAAAGAATGCCTCCCCTGTGGTAACTACCTACAGCTATTGGAGGCAGCAAAAAAAAAGGTAGCGCGAAGCTACCCTTACAAAAAGAATGAAAATGCCTATTGGGAAAATCCTTGTTACACGCCTTCGTGCACTTTATCTTTAGCATTGTTGGAGTGGAATCCTTCCAAAATATTGGCGGCCCACTGTTTGCCGCCCAGGCCAAAGGCCAATGCTAGTGCCAGGCAGGTGGCACCAAACAGGATGAGAAAGGCATAGGATACCAGTTCTCCCCCTATGTTGAGTTGCCGCAGCACCATTGAAATGACGAGGAATACAAAGGCCGCCTGCACGATTTTGCCCATGTTATCGGCCTGCTCTATGCCGATATTTTTCAGATAAGTAACCACGATTCCTGCCACGAGCCTGCCAATGTAAAGGCCAAATACCAAAATGAGGATGGCCACTACCACGTTGGGAATATACATGACAATCTCATTGAAGAGGTCGGAGGCCACCTGGAGATTGAGGCTGTTGAAAGCAGCCAGGAAAACGATGAACATAATCATCCAGTAGAAGAGCTTTCCCATTATGTGAATGGTGCCTCCCTGAAAACCTCCCTCGTTCAGAAACGCATCAATTCCAGTTTTTTGCGCTATTTGGTCGAGCCGTATCAGCCGGAACAAGCGCACTGATACCGCCTGAATCGCCTTGGCAACCATCCAGCCGATGATGAGGATGAGCAGTGCACCTATCAGCTTGGGTAAAAAAGTTGCCAACTGGTTGAAGAAGGTAGCAAAAGATTCTACTACCAGGTTGAGTTGGTTTGAAGCTTGGTCAATCATAATCTTGATGTTGAAAGGTTGAACAAGAAAGAACGCATTTAGGATTTCTTCTTTTTCCAGAAAGCGAGTTTGGAAAAATTGATTTTTGTATGTTTCCAGAACTGCCATTTGGGAGCCTGCTTCACCCTGGGAGCCTGAGGAAGGGCATCTGCTTCCCCGCTTTGCTCAGGCTGCGGGGTTTCAGTCAGGGCTTCGGCCTCTTCTTCCTCAGATACTGCACCTTCCTGAGTAGGCTCAGCGGGCGTAGTTACGCCCTCGGCCGGGGGAGTGGGTTGGTTCGGACTAGGGTTAAGGGTGTTGGATGAAGTGGAAGTATCCCGTGCTGTCGTCGCCTCAGGTACAGGCAGGTTGAGGGCACTGCTCTGGGTATCGGCAGGGGCCGTGAGGGAGCGGTTGCGCAGAGCTGCCAGTTCGGCCTCCAGTTGCTGTATGCGCTCGTTGGCTTCGGCCAGCAACTGTTTTTGCTGTTCGTTTTCCGCCTTGAGCTGGTTCATTTCACTTTGGAGGCGGTCCATTTCCTGGCGGTGTTCTTCTTGGGCCCGGGTCAGTGTTTGCCGGGCCTCATTTGCGGCCCTTTCAGCCGCATTTTTTTCGTTTTGCAGGGCAATTTGCTCGGCTTTGAGGCGGGCAATCTCCTCTTTGTAGGCTGCCTCCTGCTCCAGCAGGGCAATGCGGGTTTCGGGCTCTGTGAGCTTGAGCTGCTGACGGGCCTCTGCCTCTTTTGCCGCCAGGGTTTCTTTTTCAAGCTGAAGCGTCTTGATTTCCCGGCTCAGGCTGTCGAGTTGTCGTTGCCAGGCTTTTTCCAGTACTTCGGCCTTTACCTCGGCCTTTTCAGCCCGCAACCTCAGGTCCTGTACATCGGCCAGTTGCTGGCGCAGCTTTTCTGTTTCGGCCATCAACTCCTGCTTTTGGGCCTCAGCCTGCTTCAGCTCTTCCTGCAGGCTGGCTACTTCAGCCCGGTGCAGGGAGTCGGCAAGCTGCTGCTGGCGGGCCAAACGGGCTTCCAGCATGGATTGCTGCAGACTGTCGGTTCCCCTCAACTGCCCATAGTCCGGAGCCGCCTGCGCCAGCATCACGGTATCGTGCTGTACCAGGGTGATGGTATCGTATTGCACCAGCCTTACCGTATCTGGCTTCAGCCTGATGGTGTCGAGCTTTACGATGGTAAGGGTATCGGTAACCTGCCCCAGGCGCAGGGTGTCGTGCTGAACAATGCGCACCGTATCTGGTCTGGGCAGCC
>RFHT01000106.1 GCA_003696835.1 Bacteroidota bacterium | reverse complement strand
TCCCGGAGGCACCCGCTGCCGCTCCGGCGAAATAGAAAAAAAACTCAAACTCGGCCTGCTGGGAACGGCCATGGAGGCCCAGCGCCGCATGTTTATCCAGAACAAAACCGGCAGAGGCGACAAGGTCTTTGTGGTGCCCATGGTGATGAGCTACCACTTTGTGCTGGAGGCGGCTTCCCTCATCAACCAGCACCTCAAACGCACTGGCCGCGAGCAGTACTACCTCATCAATGACGAGTTTGCCAGCTACCGCAAGTTTCTCAAGTTTATCTGGAAAACCTTCAGTGCCAGCTCCGACATTGCCCTGGCCTTTGGCAAGCCCATGGACATGTTTGGCAACTTCGTGGACGAGCAGGGCGTGAGCTACGACCGCCAGGGCCGGGAGGTGAACATACGCGAGTACTTTATGCGCAATGGTGAGTTTACCGAAGATGAGCAGCGCGACCGCGAATACACCCGCCTGCTGGGCGAGCGCATTGTGGAGCGCTACCACGTAGAAAACCGCGTGTTTTCCAGCCATCTGGTGGCTTTTGTAGCCTTTGAAATGTTTCAGCGCCAGCACCCCGAGCTGGACCTCTACAGCCTGCTGCGCCTGCCCGAGGAAGACCGGGTGCTGGATGTGCAGGCCTACCTCCAAACCCTGGAGCGCGCCCTGCAGCGGCTGCGCCAGCTGGCCGAGCATGGCAAGGTACACCTGGCCGACCACCTGCTGAACGACACCCGCAGCATCATGGAGCACGGCGTAAAAAACCTCGGCCTCTACCACGCCAAAAGGCCGCTGGTGCTGGACAAACAAGGCCACCTGGCTTCCGATAACATGAACTTGCTGTATTATTATCACAACCGCCTCATAGGATATGAACTCGAACGATACCTCTAAACCCACCGTGGGCCTCATAGGGGCAGGAAGCTTTGGAACCGCGCTGGCCAATATGCTGGCCGAAAATGCGCCTGTGCTGCTGTATGCACGCAGGCCCGAGGTGGTAGAAGCTTTGCGCAAAAAACCCGTTTTCAAAGGCAGGCCCCTGCACCCCAACATTTCCTACACCAACGAGCTGGAGGAGGTGGCCCATAGCTGCAACCTCATCTTTCCGGTGGTGCCCTCCGAAAATTTCAGGGAACTCATGCAAAACCTCTCCCCCTTTTTGCGCCCCTACCACATCCTCATTCACGGTACGAAGGGCATGAACATCAAAATGGGGCAAAATCAGCGCTTCCGCGAGCTCGAGACCCTGAGCCGCGACCAGATACAAACCATGAGTGAACTTATACGGGAGGAAAGTGTAGTACTGCGTATAGGGTGTGTGGCCGGCCCCAACCTGGCCACCGAAATTGCCGACGGCCAGCCGGCGGCCACCGTGGTGGCCAGCCACTTCGACGAGGTGATACGGGCCGGCAAAGCCGTCCTGCGCAGCACCCGCTTCCGGGTGCACGACAGCCACGACCTGCTGGGCATTGAGCTGGCAGGCGTGCTCAAAAATATCATGGCCATTGCTGCGGGCATTTTGAACGGCCTGGGATATGGGGCCAATACCCTGGCCCTGCTCATCACCCGCGGGCTGGCCGAGATTGTGACCCTGGGCAAGGTGCTGGGCGCCGACCCCCGCGCCTTTCTGGGCCTGGCTGGTATAGGCGACCTCGTGGCTACCTGCTCCAGCCCCCTGAGCCGCAACTTCACCGTGGGCTACCGCCTGGCCAAAGGTGAAAAGCTCGACCACATCATCACCGATATGGAAGAGGTGGCCGAAGGCCTCAAAACGGTGTGCATTGCCCGCGCCATTGCCAACTATTACAAGGTGCCGGCGCCCATTACCAAAGCGCTGTACAAAACCTTGTTTGAAGAAATGGACGTAACACGCGGGCTGCGCCTGCTCATGGAGTACCCCTTTACCGAAGATGTGGAGTACATCTGAGCACACGGGCCTGGCCTCGCTTAAAAGCCCGTAAGTGCTACGGCTGCTAAAAGTGGGATAGTTTTTTTATATTCGGCCTCCCAATCAATCGTTGTATATTTGCGTCAAATGCATGTAAAACTGTTTACCTGAAACCCATTACGCAAACTGAACTCACTTCTCAACAAGCTGAATGAAAGACATGGACTATAAAAAACTGAATAATCTGGTAGGTTGGGGCGTATTTGCCCTTGCCTTGCTGTCTTATTTGCTGAGCATGGCCCCTACGGCCAGCTACTGGGACTGCGGCGAATTTATTGCCTGTGCCAACGAGCAGGAAGTGCCCCACCCACCGGGAGCCCCTTTCTTTTTGATGTTTGGGCGGCTCTTTGCCACCTTTGCTTTTGGCAATGAGCAAAACATTGCCTGGATGCTCAACTTCCTCAGCGCCCTTTCGGCCGCTTTTACGGTACTGCTCACTTTCTGGATCACCACCAACCTGGCCCGCAGAATGCTGCTCAAAGGGGAGACGGCCCTTGAAGGTATGCAGCAGTGGGTGATCATGGGAGCCGGGGTGGTGGCAGCCTTTGCCTGCGCCTATGCCGACTCCTTCTGGTTCAATGCCGTAGAAGCAGAGGTATATGCCCTCAGCTCGCTCTTTACCGCCCTGGTGGTGTGGCTCATGCTCAAATGGGAAGCCCGCGCCGACCAGCCCGGCAACGAACGCTGGATCATCCTCATTGCCTACATCATGGGCCTCTCCATGGGCGTGCACCTGCTCAACCTGCTGGCCATTCCTGCCCTGGCATTTATCTATTACTTCCGAAAAAATGAATTCTCCTGGCCGGGCTTTGTGCTCACTGGCATGGTGGCCGTGGCCATACTGGGTTTTGTACAAACCGGCATTTTGCTCTATACCTTTGACCTCGCCTGGCTGTTTGAGAAGTTTTTTGTGGGTGTGCTTCACCCCAACGGAGCAGTAAAAAGCGGCCTCGGGCTGCCCATTGGATCAGGCATCATCACCTTTTTTGTGCTCCTCTTTGGTGGCCTCATCTGGCTGGTGTACCACAGTACCAAAACCCGGCAGCTGACCCTCAACACCATTTCGCTGTGTGTGCTGGCCATCTACATCGGCTTTTCTTCCTACCTCATGATCCCCATTCGCTCCAATGCCAACCCGCCCATAGATGAAAACAACCCTGAAAATACCCACACTTTTCTCAGCTACATGAAGCGGGAGCAGTATGGCCAGCGCCCGCTGCTGCGTGGTGCCCTCTACAATGCTACCCCCATTGGCCTGGAACCCGCGGGCAAGGAATACATCCTGCAGGAAGGCAAAGACCGCTACACCGAAATAGGCGACAAGCTCACCTACAAATACGCCCCCAAGGACCTCACCTGGTTTCCGCGCATGTACGAGCAAAGCAGGTACCGCTCTGGCCCCTACGGCTACATCAACTACGTCAAAAACAAGGGCAGCGACCCCAACAGCCCTCTGGACGACCGGCCCACCAAAGCCGAAGACCTCAAGTTCTTCCTCGACTACCAGATCAACCACATGTACTGGCGCTACTTTATGTGGAACTTCAGCGGCCGCGAAGGCGGCTACCAGGACATGGGCTGGGAAAGTGGCCTGCAGTTTTGGAATACGGTCAAAATGCCCGAATTTCTCCGAAAAGACCCCGCCAAAAACCACTACTACATGATCCCCTTCCTGCTGGGGGTGCTGGGCTTGTTTTGGCAAATCAAAAAACGTAAACCCGACGCCATTGTGGTGGGCCTGCTGTTTTTCTTTACCGGCCTGGCCATCGTCATTTACCTCAACCAATACCCCGCCCAGCCACGCGAACGCGACTACTCCTACGCGGGCTCCTTCCAAACCTATGCGATATGGGTGGGCCTGGGCGTGATCGCCCTCTATGAATGGCTGCAAAAATACCTCAAACAGTCGGCTGCCTATGCGGCCATAGGCCTGGGGCTGCTGGCCCCCCTGCTCATGCTTACCCAAAACTGGGACGACCACTCCCGGGCCGGACGCTATGTGGCCCCCAACTCGGCCTACAACCTGCTCAACAGCTGCGCACCCAATGCCGTACTTTTCACCAATGGCGACAACGATACCTTCCCCCTCTGGTACTTGCAGGAGGTGGAGGGCATACGCACCGACGTGCGCGTACTCTGCCTCAGCTACGTAAATACCGACTGGTACATCGACCAGATGTACCGCAAGGTAAATGACTCGGAGCCTTTGCCCCTCACCCTCAAACACTCCGAGTACGTAGGCCAGGAAAACCAGTCGCGCCGCATGGGCGACCGCGCCAGCATACGCCTCAGCCTGCCGGTGGACGCACAGGCTCTGCTGCAGGCAGGTACCATCGATCAGGAGGAGATGCAATACGTGCAGGCGCCCATGAGCTGGGAGGTACCCACCCGCGGAAGCGGCAACGGCCACTATTTCGAGCTCAAAGACATCCTCATCCTCAACCTGCTGGAAAATGTGGCCAAGGGCAAATGGGAACGCCCCGTTTATTTTGCCAATACCGTAACACCCGATGCCTTCCTGGGCCTGGCCGAATACCTGCGGCTCGAAGGCCTGGCCTACCGCATTCTGCCGGTCAAAAATCCCGCCCCCAACGACCAGTTTGACCCCTACGAAGGGGCCGTGGATACTGAGCGCATGCACGAAAACCTGCTCAACAAGTTTGTTTACCGCAACCTCGACAACCCCAACGTTTATTACGACGAAAATGTGGGCCGCATGCTGGTCAACTACCACAGCGTGTTTTACCGCCTGGCCAACAGCTACCTGCGCAAGGCCCAAGAGCTGGAAGCTGTACCGGAAGTCCCCCTGGCAGAAGCCGACAGCTCTACGACCGCCCCCAACAACGCCCTGGCTGCCGAATACCGCGCCAAAGCCCTGGAGGTGATGAATTTTACCGAAGAAAAATTTCCCTACACCGTGGTTACGCCTGAGCCCTTTATCATCATCCGGGCAGGCATTATGTTTGACCGCCTGGGAGAAAAGGAAAAAGCCCAGGAGTACTTCGACTTCGGCAAAGAACGAAGCCTGGAAACCCTGCGCTACTACGCACAGGTGGGCAAAACTTTTGTGAAGGAAAACGACTACCGCGTGGCCCTCAACATGCTTTCGCAACACTACATGATGAGTGGCGAAATGGAAAAGCGCCAGCAACTGGAAACCGAAATACAGTCTATCGGCCGATGAGGCCAAATGGCTGCCCGGCTGCTCATACAGCAGCCATCAAAACATGCGCCCGCCCGAAAATTCAGGCGGGCGCGTGTTTTTAATGCCTGCGTACAGCATAGTTGCTATTTACTTACTCTAAACTGTCTATCTTTAAATAATACTTACGGCTATTTCGTCTTTGCTGAAGACTTTGTAAAATTTCTTTTTTACTCTTAAAGAAAATGGTATCTGAGGCTGTGCTGATTTCCATATATTCGTAAGGAAAATCTTCTTCATGAGGAGCAAAACCAATGTAACCGAATAAAAGCAGGGAATGATTTTTCTCTAAACATAAAACTCCAGTGGAATCAATCATGGCTTGTGAAGGCATGGCCATTATTTCCGTAATAGACGGGCTTGTGGTGACAGATAGCTTTTTCCCGGTGGTATTTTGAAGATAACAACTATATCCGGGATCGCAGCTAAATAGTAAGGATAGTACACTCCATGCAAAGGCGATTTTGTTAAAGTCCTGTTCCATGTTTTACCTAATTTATTTGCCCATTCTGTAACTATTCAGCACCCTCAGGTGAAAAAAGTAATGAGTCTATTATTAAAAAATGAATTTATTGCAAGTTGCTCATTTTCAGCTATTTGCATTAACCACCCCCGGCCCCTCCTTGAAAATGAGGGGAGTTTTCCTGGGCAGGCGGCACAGCCGCCTGCGACCTTCTCAGCTCCCCTCCTTAGGCCTTGCGCGAGCGGGGTAGTGGGATA
>RFHT01000105.1 GCA_003696835.1 Bacteroidota bacterium | reverse complement strand
TTGAGCTCCTCATACTGGTGCATGACCCTGCCCAGGCTGTAGGCCAGCCAGGCAGTGTATTTGCCCGTGCTTTTTCGCAGCAGCACGTCCAGCCCCCAGGCATTACCACTGCCCTCAAAGAAGCGGTAATCGGGCAGGGGGCGCTCTGTATCGCGTACGGCCTCAGGGGCAAAGTGCAGGGTGGAATAGGTGAGCAACCCGCTGAGCGATTTGTGGTAGGCTTCCACATCCAACTGAAAATGGGGATAGTTCAGGCTAAAGCCCAGCACGCTGTGGGTAGCCTGGCTCAGGGGAATGTGGCGGCCGTCGGCCAGCCCCCAGAAGGCATTGAGGTTGGCCAGGTGTGAAAGCAAATATACCTTGCGGGTAAACTGGTGGTACCTGCCCCATGCAGCTTTCAGCTCCAGGCGGGGTACAGGTTTGATTTTCAGGCTAATGCGGGGAGAGAGATAGGTTTTTTTAAGCAAGCTGGAATAGTGGTTGCGCAGGCCCCAGTTGAGGCTGAGAAAAGGAGCGGGACTGAAGGTATGCTCCAGGTACACCGCCGGCATGGCCCCCTGAGGCTCCCGCTGCTGTATCACCCGCCGGTTGATGCGCAGAAAATAGGTCAGGTCATTGTGCTGGTAAAACAAGCCGCCCTGCAGCAGGTGTTGCTGGCCTGGCTGCCACTGCAGCTCGGCCCGCAGGCTGAAGTCGCGTATGTAATTGCGCTCAAACATGTCGATTCGCCTCCGCTTTTCCGTTACATGCCGCGTAGTGCGTTCTATGTCGGTAGTGAGGCGGTAATTTTTTTCAAACTGGGAATAACTGGCACTGAAGTGGCTGGTAAAGGCCGCGTTCCACTCTTTGTGCCACCTCAGGCTGCCCCCCTGGTTGCGCCAGTCGGTGAGGTTGACGGTTTGCTCGGCTATGCGCTGGCGCAGGCCGGCGCGGAAATAGACAAACGTCCTGTTGACCGAAAAATCGAGCTCATCATAGCCCTGGAAGAAGTTGAGGTCCAGGTATTCGCCTTTGCGCGGCTGAAAACTGGCCTTGGCGTGCAGGTCGTAAAAATGGTAACGCGGCCTACGCTCATCCTGGGTATTGACCAGGTGGGGCAGGGTATCCCGCGGGGGCTGCCGCAGAGGGATACCGATGTCGTTTTCTTCCTGCTGACTGGCAAAAGCAAACAAGTCCTGGTAGAGCTTGCTCTGCACCACATCGGTATAGGCGCGGCGCCCCGCCAGCAGCAGGGAGAATTTGCGCCCCAGGGGCACCTCCAGCTTGAGCTGGCCACTGAGCAGGTCCATGCCCGCTTCCACATGGGCCCGCAGGCTGTCGCCCCGCCGCCCTTGCAGGGCAATCACACTGGAGGTTCTGCCTCCGTACTTGAGGGGAAAGGCGCTTTTGTACACATCCACCTGCGAAATGGCCGAAGGGTTGAAGGTGCTGAAAATGCCCCAGAAATGATCGATGTGGTAGAGGTTGATGTCGTCGAGCAGCACCAGATTTTCCTCCGAACTGCCGCCCCGTATGCTCAGGCCTATGCTGGCTTCATCCAGGGCATTGACTCCGGGCAAGTACTTCAGGGCGTGAAACACGTCCTGGCTGCCCAGGCTGGGCAAGGTGCCCAGCCGCCCGGCAGAAAGGCTCAGCTGGCTGATGCCCGAACCCGACCCCAGCAGCAAGGGCTGCTTTTCCTGTATTTCCACCGTCTCCAGGGTGCTGTTTTTGGCCTTCAGCCCGATGAGCAAAGACGACTGCCCGGGTTCCAGCTCAATGAGGCGGGTTTCGTAGCCAATGTAGGTGATTTTCAGGCTGATGGGCTCATCGGTGTGGGGAATGCGAAAAGAAAAATGGCCGTCTTTGTTGCCTATCACCCCCCAGCGGGTGTTGTGCACGCTGATGTTGGCATAAGGCAGAGGCAGGCCCGTGTCCAGGTCTCTTACATAGCCTTCAAAATGCAGAGGCGGAGGCGGTTGTTCGCCCCCGGGAGCATCAGATTCCCTTCTGGGCCGGATCATCACCTGCCGCCCTTCCATGATGCGAAAATCCAGGCCAGAACTACCCAGAATGAGGGCAATTGCCTCTTCCAGGGGCCGGTTTTCTATGTGCACACTCACGCGTACCCCTGCTATGGTGGCCGGCTCGTAGGCAAAGCGTATGCGGTATTTGTCCGCCAATCCCGCCAGCACCTCGGTCAGGGGGCGGTTGGTATAATGGACACTCACCAGCAATGAATCGCTCCACCCCTGTGCACCCAGGTACATCAGCAGGTAAAGCAGGAGCATGCAGGCCGTTTTGCTTCGAAATCTGAGGTTCATCATCCACTAGCTTGGTAATAAGTGTGCTCATTCAGACCTGATCAGCAGGCGGTCTCCTTTTCGTTCAACCCTCCAGTCGTAGAGGTATTGCAAACTGCTCATGAGGCTGTCCAGTTCCATATTTCGCATGTCCAGTTCACCTTCAAATTTTTTGTCCGATATATCGGTCTGCAACTCGAGCTGCACATCGTACTGGCGCTCGATTTCCTGCAGTACCCATGAGAGGGGTGCATCCTGGTAGGTAAAAATACCACTGCGCCAGTCTGGCTGTTTTTCTGGCTCAAACTGCGTGGTAAGCAGCTGGCCCTGCTCATCGGCCTGGCTGCGCATGCCGGGAGTAAGCACCACCTCAGCAGCTGTTTTGGCACTGCTTACGCGCACCTTGCCGGTATAGCAGGCCACACTGAAGCCCTGCTCCCGTGCAAAGACGTTGAAGCTGGTGCCCAGCACGGCCACCTCTCCCTGGGGAGTTTGCACCACAAAGGGGCTGCCTTTGCGCACCTCAAAAAAACCTTCTCCCTCCAAAAATACCACGCGTTCATCTTCCCACTTTGCCGGATCAAAACGCAGGCGGGAGTCGGCATTGAGCACCACCAGAGAACTATCGGGCAAATACAGCTGCTCATGGCTGCCCTTAGCCGCATACAGCTCTACAGCTGCGGGCCGCAGCAGAAAAAACAGCAAACCCACGAGCAGCAATATGCTGGCTGCAATGCCCACATACCACCAGGTCTGCTGCATACGCACTACCCTGCCCTCCTGCCCGGGCGTCCTTTCCGCCTCTGCTATGCCGGCCTCCAGCCTCGCCCACATCCGCTCAATCTCCTCCCCGCTGAGTTCCTGCTCCTTCACCTTCAAACTCAGCACCAGCTTGATGGCGGCCTCTACTGTTTCGGCCTTCTCGGGATGGGTCTCCAGCCACGAGCGCCAAAACGCCTCAGAACGCGCATCCGGATGCCGCACCCACTGCATGAAAAAAGGATCAGCAGCAAGCTCTTCTACCGTATATGTCGCATATTTATCCATGATTCCGGTGCTATCTGTACAGTAAAGACCCTCATCTGCTATTTGTACTCAGTTTTTTTTGAAAGATGCAAGATGCAGGATGCAAGATGCAGGATGCAAGATGCAGGATGCAAGATGCAAGATGCAGGTTGCAAGATGCAGGTCGTAGCGCAGCGGAGATGCCTTTAAGGTAATGCAAGATGCAAGATGCAAGATGCAGGATGCAGGATGCAGATGGTAATCCCTGATTAATGTTGACCTGCTACCTGTAACCGGCAACCGGCAACCGGCAACCGGCAACCGGCAACCGGCAACCTGCAACCTGCTACCTGCAACCGGCAACCTGCTACCTGCAACCGGCAACCGGCTACCTGCATCCTGCCACCTGCAACCACCCCAGTACCAGCAAGAGCAGCAGCATCATGCCCCGCAGTTTTTTCAGTGCATTGTGAATGAGGTTACGCACCGACTGGTAATTGAGGTTCATGATTTCGGCTACCTGCTGATAGTCCATTTCGGCATAAAACTTCAAATAGATGGCTTCTTTTTGCCGTTTGGACAGTTTTTGCAGGGCCTGCTGCAATTGTTGGTGGCGTTCTTCGTCTATTTCCCCTGCAATGAGCAACTCCTCGCAGGTAAATTCCACTTCAAAGTCGTAGTCGTCCAGTTCCACGGCATCGGTGAGGTATTTTTTCCCGCGTTGGTCCTGGCGGATGATCCTGCGCCTGAGGGCGCCCAGCAGGTACCGCTTGATGGAGTCGGTATCGCCCAAGCGCTGGCGTTTTTGCCAGAGGTCCATGAACAAGTCCTGTATGCAGTCCTCTACCAGTTGGCCGTCTTTGCTGAACTTGCTGCCATATTTGTACAGTATGCGAATGTGCTGATGAAAAATAGCCGACAAGGCCTGGCGGTCTCCTGCCTTAAAGCTGGCCCAAAGATGTCGGTCGTCCTTCATACACACACCTTATTCAGTATCGAACAGTATTTGTTTGCCAATATTCGTTAATATGGTGGTCTGAGGCAAATCTAGCGTATATTTGCGGAAAAAATATACCTTTATTCCCAGAATGGATACACATACAAACCCCTGGAAAACCCTTGCCTCGGAAAAGAAGTACGAAAATCCCTGGATTTCGGTCACAGAGCATCAGGTGCTCAACCCCTCGGGGAATCCGGGCATTTACGGGGTGGTGCATTTCAAAAACCAGGCCATAGGGGTAGTGCCCTATGAGGAGGGTTATATCTGGATGGTGGGGCAGTACCGCTACACCCTGGAGCAATATTCCTGGGAAATTCCCGAAGGTGGCAGCCCCCTGGGCGAGGACCCGCTCAGCACGGCCAGGCGGGAGCTCAAGGAAGAAACTGGGCTTACCGCCCGGCACTTGGAGCCCATCGTGCACATGCACCTCTCCAACTCCGCCACAGACGAATGGTGCATCATTTACCTGGCCACGGGCCTGAGCCCCGGCCAGGCTGAGCCTGAGGATACCGAAGAGCTACAGCTCAAAAAAATGAAGCTGGAAGAGGTATTTGAAGCCGTGGAAAGCGGGCAGATCACCGACTCGCTCACCGTGGCGGCCGTATATAAGCTCATGATACTGAAGCTGCAGGGAAAGCTGTAAAGGCCCTGGGGTATCTTTGCGCGGGCTCCCCCTCTAAGCAGAAATTATCCCCTATGCAGCAAGTATTTATGGCCCGGAATCGCTATCTTTGCCCTCTATTTACCCTACAGGCTCAAAACAACCCCTTACCGGCATGGAAGTACTGCTGTATATGTTGCTCATTTATGTTTGCTGCATGATTATATGGCGGGCATCGGAGGGCTTTGAAGCCGCTTCTTCCTACCTGGGAGACCACTGGGGCTTGTCCGAAGGCGTCAAAGGGGCGACCATCAATGCCGTGGGCAGCTCGCTGCCGGAGTTGCTCACTTCCATTTTTTTTCTGCTCATGCTGCGAAAGGACCTCGAAGGTTTTGCCGGAGGCATAGGCACTACTGCAGGCAGTGCCATCTTCAACGGCATGATCATCCCGGCGGCGGCCATACTGGGCATTGCCCTGGTACAGCGGGGCGCCAAAATACGGGTGTCGCGCAGGGTGGTTCTGCGCGACGGCATTGCGCTCATCCTGGCAGAGGTGCTGCTCATCACCCTGCTCAACGGCAGTCAACTCAACTGGGTAGAAGGCCTGGCGCTCATGGCCTTTTACGGGCTGTACCTGCTGGTGATGTTCAGGCTGCTGCGCAAAAATCCCCTGCCCGCCCCCGCCAGTACCCAGCCGGCGCCGCCTCCGGCCAGCCAAAAGCCCGGCTGGAAAAAACTGCTGCTCTTTGAAGCCATTGACCTCAAGGCCTGGGTGGTGGGGAGCCGGCCGCTCACCCATACACGTGCCTCCCGCCTGCTGGCCGCAGCTACCCTCTCCATCGCCCTGGCCTGCTTTGTACTGGTACATGCCTGCGAAGCCCTGGGCAGGGCCCTGGACATACACGTGTATTTTGTGGCCGTCATTCTGGCCTCTATGGCCACCAGTGTACCCGATACGTTTATTTCCATGCGCGATGCCCAAAACGGCAACTACGACGACGCCATTTCCAATGCCCTGGGCAGCAACATTTTCGACATCTGCTTTGCCCTGGGGCTGCCCCTCTTTTTATATACCTTCTTCGTGGGGCCCATCACCATCGAATCTGAGTCGGCCATGCTCACGGCCCAACACATACGAGAGCTGCGCATTTTGCTGCTGATACTCACCATCTCGGCATTTTTTATCTACCTGGCCGGCAAGTATATGAATGTGCTGAAGGCCTGGCTGTTTATCGGCCTGTACCTGCTGTTTGCTACCTACCTTCTGGGCGTGGCTTATCAGTGGAAGATGGTGCTGGCCATTCAGTCCACTTTTTTTAATGGATTATGATTGTATTACTTACTGATTTTGGCGAAGGGGACGGCTTTGTGGGCATCATGAAAGGCGTGATTGCCGGCATTGCGCCTGCAGTGCAGGTGACCGACCTGGCCCATCAGCTGCCCGCACAGGATGTAGCTGCTGCAGCCTTTGTGCTCTGGAATGCGTACAAATATTTTCCTGCCGGCAGCATCTTCTGTACCGTGGTGGACCCCGGTGTGGGCAGTTC
>RFHT01000104.1 GCA_003696835.1 Bacteroidota bacterium | reverse complement strand
CTGTGCAATTGCCGGGCTTGTACGCGGTAGTATTCATCGGTGAGAAACATGCTGCCACTGGCAAAAAATGTGAGCTTGCCTTTGAAGCCCGGCACCGGCCCGCTGATGGAAAGACTGGCTTCGTCGGTGTTCCAGCTTACGCCCTGGTTTTGGTTAAACCCCAGGTTGTCGCGCCGGTAGCTACCCCGCAGCTCCAGCTTTTTGCCGCCTTCCTTGATGCGCGTCAGAATGACGCCCGAAGTGCCGCTGCCATATTCGGCCCCACTACCTCCGGTGATGAGCTGCACATTTTTGACGGCCGAAGCGTTTACATCCACCCCAAAGCCCGTGCCCGCCAGGGGGTCCTGGGCGTTGATGCCTTCTACCAGGTAGTCGGTTTCGTACACGCGCCCGCCGCGTATCTGTATGCCGTCGGGCGTTTCGTTGACCCCCAACTGCATGGCCACAATTTCCTGCACATTTTTTACGCTCATTTCCGAAATTTCCTCATCGGAAATATTGACCTCCGATTGCCCTGACTCCAGGTCAATGAGGGTGCGTTGACCCACAATCTCCACTTCTCCCAGGGTTGTAATGGCTGGGCTCAGCTCCACCTCCAACTGCCGGGTTTCTCCCGCGCTGATGGTGATGCCATTATATACTTTTTCGGCATAGCCAATGAAGGAAAAGCGCACCGAATAGTCACCGGGTTTGAGGCCTTTGAGGCTAAAGCGTCCCTGTTCGTCAGTAAAGCCGCCATTGTAGGTACCGATAATAAAAACCGTGGCCCCGCTGAGGCCCTCGCCGGTATCGGCGTCTTTGACGGTACCTGTGAGGGTACCCGTTTGGCTAAGGAGCTGCAGCTGCAGCAAACACAATGCGAAAAGGATCAGCGTTCGGCTCATGGACCTGAAGAGTTGGGTGCAGCACCAAAGATAGAGATTTTTTGCTTGCACTGGCGGGGCCTGTTGCTATTTATTGGGTAAAGCTGTGGCAGTCTGGTGCAAATTTGGTAACTTGCGCCCTGATTCCAACTTTCCCGGGAGAAAGTAGTTTGTACAATATGATCCCAAACAAATACCTTGGCATCGGCTATAAAGTACTGGCGGTTCTGCTGTTGCTTTATGCCGTGGTATATGGCATGCTGGCGCAGCTTCCGGAGCTGCCTACCCTGGGCCAGAGCAGCCGCAACATTTTTTACCACGTGCCGCTGTGGTTTGTCACCCTTACCATGGCGGGCATTTCCCTGGCCTATAGCCTCAAATACCTGCGCCTTACCGACCCGGACGCTCCCCGCAGCGGCAATCCGCTGCTGGCCGATGCGCGTGCGCGGGAGGCGGCACAGCTTTCGGCCCTATTCATCTCCCTGGGGCTGGCCACAGGCATTATCTGGCAGCGCGTAACCTGGGGCGCCGACATGCACAGCGGCGAGCTGACAGCCTGGTGGGCCTGGGACCCCGTGCAGGTATGCGCCCTCATTGCCCTGCTCATCTACCTGGCCTACTTCCTGTTGCGCTCCTCCTTTGCAGAGCCCGAACAGCGCGCGCGCATAGCAGCCGTGTACAACATTTTTGCCTTTGCCACCCTCATCCCCCTCTTTTTTATTATTCCCAAAATGCTGCCCGGCCTGCATCCTACGGCTGAAAAAGGCTCTTTTATCTTTAATAAGAGCGACATCAGCAATGAGTTTCGCCTCATCCTGTATCCGGGTATGCTTGGGTTTGTATTGTTGGGAATCTGGATATTTGAACTCAGAAGCCGCCTGGCCATTGCGGCTCTCAAAGTAGAAGAATTGCTGGCTGATAAACTATACCAAACCACTTCCAATGGTTGATGCTTAACATTGCATAACAATGACCACCTTACTACATACCTTTTTCTTGTTGCAGGAAGAAAAATCCTGGCTCATGCAAAGCGACAAAGTGTATTCCGTTTTGGCCGTTTTGCTCATCGTTTTTGGTACTTTAATCGTATATTTATACTTCACCAACCGCAAGCTGAAAAAAGTTGAAGAGAAGATCAGTGAATTGGAGAAATAAAAAATTATGAAAACAACGCATCTCATATTGCTGGGGATAGTGGCCATATTTGCTGTGGCCATAGGAGTGAGTTTTTCCTCCACTGCCAGTATCTACACCGATTTTGCCTCGGCCAAAGCCAGCGGCAAGCAGGTGCACATCGTGGGTTCCTGGGTAAATCGGGATGAGGCCAACTACGACCCTCAGCAGGACCTCTTTACCTTTTACCTGCAGGATACCCTGCAGCACGTAGCGCGTGTACTGTACTACGACCCCAAGCCCACTAATTTCGAATCGGCTGAAAAGATCGTAGTGATTGGCGGATACAAGGGGGATGATTTTGTGGCGGATAAAATCGTGATGAAATGCCCCTCCAAATACGAAGAGACCGACATCACCGCCGGTGAACACGGCCTGCAATAAACCTAATCCGGATTCATGGAAATATTCTTCACAGGCGGAAAAGTAGGCGAAATGTTTGCCTCTCTGGCATTTGCCAGCGCGATGGTGGCCATGGTGAGCCTGTTTTTTGCCGAAAAAAGCCACGGACTGGAAAAGCGCAGCTGGGAACGCCTGGGGCTGGGTAGCTTTGTGCTACATGCCCTTAGCATTTTTGGCGTGGCCGGTACCATCTTCTACCTCATCTACACGCGGCAGTACCAGTACCACTACGTGTGGGACCACGCCTCCAACGAGCTGCCGGTGCATTACATCATTTCCTGTTTCTGGGAAGGGCAGGAGGGCAGCTTCCTGCTGTGGTGTTTCTGGCATTCGGTGCTAGGGCTGGTGTTTATGTTCAATCGCAGCGAGTGGCGAAACCTGGTGCTGGCCATTCTGGCCTCCATTGAGCTGATATTGTCATCCATGATCCTGGGCGTATATGTGAGCGCCACCTGGGTGTATGGCATTTATCTGCTGCTGGGGCTCATTCCCTTTGTGTATTTCCTGTACCAATATGTAAAAAAGCGCGACCGCCTTCCCCTCTATGGCAACTTCCACCTGTTTTCGGTGGTCTTGTCGGCCGGCAGCCTGCTGCTGCTGTTTCGCGGACAGTCGGGTTTTCTGAGCCAGTGGTCGCTCAACCACCTTTTTAGCAGCTTCAGCAGCCTGGCCTTTGGCCTGTTTGTATTGCTCACCCTGCTGTATGCGGGCTATTACCTCTATTACCTGTATGAAAGCGGCAAACGCACAGAGGCCTATCCCTTCGGCGACCTGCTGGCAGGCCTGGCGGTGCTGGCGCTGGCTGCAGTGGGCTTTGCCTTCGAAACCGAGGTGTGGAAGATTGGCAGCAGCCCCTTTATTTTGCTCAAAAGCGTTTTTGCCAATAACCCCATTTATGAAACCCAGCCCGACTTCGTGCCCTCCAATGGCTCCGGGCTCAACCCTCTGCTCCAAAACTACTGGATGGTGATTCACCCTCCCACCATCTTTCTGGGCTTTGCCGCTACGGCCATCCCCTTTGGCTATGTCATGGCCGGGCTCATCAAAGGTAAATACACCCAGTGGATCAAACCCGCCCTGCCCTGGACCACCTTTTCCATCATGATCATAGGCGTGGGCCTTATCATGGGAGGCTACTGGGCCTACGAAACCCTCAACTTTGGCGGCTATTGGAACTGGGACCCCGTGGAAAATTCTTCCCTGGTGCCCTGGTTGTGCGGGGTGGCGGCGCTGCATGCCATGCTCATCTACCAGCGCAAAAAACCTACCTCCACCTGACGATGATCCTCATCATCAGCACCTTTTTGCTGGTGCTGTACAGCACCTTCCTCACCCGCAGCGGCATACTGGGCGAAACCTCGGTACACACCTTCACCGACCTGGGCCTTTCGGGCCAGCTGCTTCTGCTGGTATTTATCTACCTGGCAGGCGTCATCATTCTCATGGGGCTGCGCTGGCGGCACATTCCCATGCGCAAAGACGAAAGCAAAGTGTGGACGGCTGAGTTCATGCTGCTGCTGGGGGTGATTACTTTCCTCTTTGCCAGCGCCGCCATCATTGTGACTACCTCTTTGCCGGTGATCAACAAGATCCTGGGCACCCACATTGCACCTCCGCCCAACATTCAGCTTTTTTATTACCAGTGGAATGTATGGTTTGCCGTGCTCTTTGGTCTGCTGTCGGGCATAGGGCAGTTTTTGTGGTGGAAAATGGACCGGAAAAAATCCCTGGCCGATGCCCTTTTCCGTCCCTTTCTCATTGGCATTGTGGCCTGCTGTGCCACTGTCATTCTGCTGGCCCTGCAGGATATGGACTTTGCTTTTGAAGGCATTTTTGCCGAAGAGCTGGCCGCCGCCAAAGCCAGCGGCAATTTCCTCACCACAGGCCTGGCCTACATCAAGTTTGTCTTCATGGCCCTCTCGGACGAAATTCTGCTGTTTGCCTCGCTGTTTTCTGTTGCTGCCAATACCGATGTGCTCATGTCGCTGCTGCGCAAAAACCGCAAGGGCCTCAAGGTAATGGGCGGCACGGTGGTGCACATTGGCTTTGGACTCATGCTGCTGGGCATGCTCTTTTCCTCGGGTTATGATGAGGTTATTTCCAAAAACATCAACCCCAACGAGCTGGCTGGCTTTCCCGAAGACGAAAAGGTGGACAACATTCTGCTGCCCAAAAATATGACCCGCCGCATTCCTGGCTATGAAGTTACCTACCTGGGCAAGGTAGAGGCCGAGCCTCCGGTAAGTCATTTGCGCATCATAGAAGAAAATGCCGATGCCTTTAAGCTCAAGTTTAAAGACAAACACGGCAACTGGTATGCTGCAGTCATGCCCAGGGGCGTATTTTTGAAAAATTCGCAGGCGGAGCAGCCGACCGGCCACAAAGTACAGCCCACGGCCGATGTGGGGCAACCCAATAAGCCGGAAGGGGAAGTGGACCTGGATGCTGTGAAGCGCTTCCTGGATGAAAAAGTAGCCTTGCTCAAGCCTGGCATGCTCAACAACCGCTCCAAGTACAAAGTCGCCTTTCAGTCACTCTCAAATCCCAGGGATACCTTTGTGCTGGACCTGGAGGTGGAAATCAATGAGAGCATGGGCAGCACCCTCACCCATCCCAGCAGGCGCATATATCCGCTCAAGGACCTTTACGTCTATGCTTCCTACGTGCCCACCGATGAAGAAGCCGAGCCCGAGTACGAGTACCACGAGTTTCAGATGAAGCTGGGCGAACAGGCCAAGATGGGCGACATCACCCTCTATCTGCACGAAATTCGCAACCTCACCGATAAGCCCGAGCTTCAAGAGTTTGACATTGCAGCTGCGGCCCATATTTATGCCTTTGCCCGGGGCGATACTTTCTTTGCCAACCCCATTTATACCATCAAAGACCGTACGCCCGGCATGATAGAGGCAACAATCAAAGAGCTCAACCTGGACCTGGCCTTCGTGCGGGTGGACCCCCGCGAAGGGGTGATGGTGATTCAGGCCCGGAGACTGAAAAATCCCCAGGATGACCTCATCATCATCAAGGCCATCCAAAAGCCCATGATCAACCTGCTCTGGCTGGGCACATTTGTGCTGGTAGCTGGCTTTTGTATCTCTATTTACAGGCGTATTCAAGAGCAAAAAAGCCGCTCGTAGTTTTTTGAAAAAAACTATTTATTATTTGGATTAAATTATCCTTTTGGATGTCAGTTGGTTAGGTAATTGTCTGGCTGGCGGGGGCGAAAAAGATGAGATTTGTCACCCCCGGATATTGGATAAACAGAGGAAATAACATTTGCATTATTCAATTATTATTTTATCTTTACCCGTGCACACCAAAAACAAAAAATTATGTAATTATGACGCTAACATTCAACGAGCTTCGAAGGATCAAAGACAGCTTGCCAGATGGCAGCATGCGCCAAATTGCCACTAAACTCGGCGTGAGCGTAGAAACCGTTCGAAATTACTTCGGCGGTTATAATTATGAAAGAGGTGAATCTATGGGCGTCCATCTGGAGCCCGGCCCCGATGGCGGCATTGTACACCTCGACGACACCAGTATCCTTGAAATGGCTCAACAAATTTTGGCGGGGATAGGACAAACCAGCGGGGCTGCCTGAAGCTAAAGCATTTTCCTTGCCACCCTGATACAAAAAATTACTGGGGCTACCTGCGGGTGGCCCCTTTTTGTGTGCGTTTCTTAGTGTACTTTT
>RFHT01000763.1 GCA_003696835.1 Bacteroidota bacterium | reverse complement strand
TACCATCAAAAGTGAATACGAAAGCGGCAAGCAATATGTGGACCTGCTGCTGAAGCGCCGCCCGCCCATTTCGCCCAACTACACCTTTGCCCTGGAGCTAAAGTACCTCAAAAAGGCTGAGATGGCACGGCTCGAAGCCGTAACTGCTGCGGGTGAAGCCCAGCTGCGGCAGTACCTGCAGCAGGAGGAGCTCCGCCAAATGCCCGACCTACGGGCCTGGCTCATCGTCTTTGTGGGCACCGAGGCAAAGGTGCTCAAAGAGATTAACAGATAAGATGGAAATACTGCACCACATATCCGGCCAGCTGCTCGATGTGCACCAGCGCCGCATCCTGCCTGCCCGTGTGCACATCGCCCATGGCCGCATCAGCGAAATAAGGCCCGAAGCTTCCGTACCCGACCAGTATATTCTGCCAGGTTTTGTGGATGCCCACATCCACATTGAGAGCTCCATGCTGGTGCCGCACGAGTTTGCCCGCATCGCCCTCTGCCACGGGACGGTAGCCACGGTGTCCGACCCCCACGAAATTGCCAATGTGCTGGGCGTGGAGGGGGTACAATACATGATCGATCAGGCCCGCGAAGCTCAGCTCAAGTTTCACTTTGGAGCCCCTTCCTGCGTGCCGGCCACCGCCTTTGAGACCGCCGGTGCCCGCATAGGGCCCAAAGCAGTGGCTGAGCTGCTGGCCTCGGATGACATTTACTACCTGGCCGAAATGATGAACTACCCCGGTGTACTGGCCGGGGATGAAGAAGTGATGCAAAAAATAGCCGCTGCAAAGGCTGCAGGCAAACCCGTAGATGGCCACGCGCCCGGCCTACGCGGCCCCCAGGCCCGCCAGTACATTGCTGCGGGCATCAGCACCGATCACGAATGCTTTGAGTTGAATGAGGCCCTGGACAAGCTCCAGCATGGCATGAAAATCCTTATACGCGAAGGCTCCGCAGCAAAAAACTACCAGGCCCTGCACCCCCTCATTGGTACACACCCCCAACAACTGATGTTTTGCAGCGACGACAAACACCCCGACGATCTGCTGCTGGGCCACATCAACGAGCTGGTGCTGCGCTCCCTGGCCAAAGGGTATGAGCTGTTTGATGTGATGCGCATTGCTTCGGTGCAGCCCGTGCAGCACTATGGGCTGCCGGTAGGCCTGCTGCGAAAAGGTGATCCCGCCGATTTTATTGTGGTCAACAACCTACGGGAATTTGCCGTGCAACAAACCGTGATCAATGGGCGGGTGGTGGCCGCAAAAGGACAGTGCTACCTGCCGCAGCGCAAAGCGCCAGTACGCAACCGCTTTGCAGCAGCCCCCAAAAAGCCGGAAGATTTTGCCGTATATGGAAGCGGAAAAAAGGTGGCCGTAATCGTAGCCGTTGACGGGCAGCTCATCACGGAAAGCATGCGCTGTGATCTGCCCACCGGGCAGGGCAGGGTATTGGCCAGCCCGGAGAAAGACATCCTCAAAATCAGCGTAATCAACCGCTACCAGGAGGCTGCCATCGCCAGCGGCTTCATCAAAAATTTTGGCCTGAAGGCCGGGGCCATTGCCTCTACGGTGGCCCACGACTCCCACAACCTGCTGGTGCTGGGCACGGACGACCACTGGATGTGCCAGGCGGCCAATTTGCTCATTGAGCAGCAAGGAGGCCTGGCCGCCGTAGGCCAGGCCGGCAGCCGGGTGCTGCCCCTGCCCATTGCAGGCCTCATGAGCGGCCAGGACGGCAGAGAGGTGGGCAGGCAGTATGCCGAAATTGACGCCTTTGTAAAACAAATGGGCTGCACCCTGAAGGCGCCTTTTATGAGCCTTTCTTTTATGGCCCTGCTGGTCATTCCCAAACTCAAGATGAGCGACCTGGGCCTGTTTGATGCGGTGCAGTTTCGCTTTGCCGACCTCATGGATGCATGAAGCAATACCTGATATACCATTGCTTGCTGCTGGCCTGCTGCTGTTGCATTACGGCTGCTCAGGGGCAGTCTGTGGATGCTCTTTCGCCCTTTAGCATGGGGGAGTTGCAGGCACACCTGCCCGACGCCCAAACGGCCATTCTCTGTTATGTATGGGGCGATTCCAGCCTGTACATTGCGGGCCTCAGCCGGCAACACAGCAGCCAGCTGAGGCTACCGCTAAGCGACAGCCTGCACCAGCGCATCAGCCAGTTGTGCCAGTGGGTAGCCCAGCCGCCTGCTGAGGCGGCTGCCGGTGCTGCCGTGCATGACTTTGCCACCCTGGCCTACGGCCTGTACCAGGAGGTGGTTGCACCGGCCCTGGAGCCGGTGCAAACGGGCATCAGCCGCCTGCTCATTATTCCCGACGGGCCGCTGAGGTACCTGCCCTTTGGCTGCCTGCTCACCCGGCCGCTTTCACCCAATCAGCAGGCAGATTTTGCCACTCTGCCCTATCTGCTGAGACAGTTTGAGCTGTACCATGCCGCTGGGCCCCACTTCTGGGAGGACCAAAAGCCCGCTGAACGCAGGGCCTTCTCCATGTTTGGCGCATTCACGCCCCACTACCCGCCACAGCAGGCCAGTTCCCTGCCCCACCTGCCTCCGGGCTTGCAGCTGCTTCCCCTTTCTGCTGCCAGGCAGCAGGAAACCGAAGTGCTGGCCGACCTGCTGCAGGGATACGTTTTCCGGGAGGAAACGGCCAGCGAAGCAGGCTTCAGGCGCTATGCCAGGCGGTTTCGCCTGCTGCACCTCAACGCCTACAGCCTGGCTGATGACAGCCTGCCGGATGTGGGGGGCATTTTTTTTCCCCTCTCCGACACCAGCACCCATACGGAGTGGGACGGCCCCCTGCCCTTGCAGGAAATTGAGTCGCTCAGGCTCAGAGCGGAATTGCTCATGCTCACCAACCACCAATGCCGGAGGGGCCCACAACCCACCGGTGCTGGCATGGCCCGCTTTGTACAGGCCCTGCACACTGCCCGCTGTACCAGCCTGGGCCTGAATCTGTGGCAAACGGATGAGCAGGCCACTACGCTACTCATGCAGGCGTTTTACACCCAACTGAAGCAGGGGAGCACCAAAACTCATGCCCTGCGCCTGGCCCAGCTTGAGCTCATTGACCAAAAAAAATATGCATCCCCCTATTTCTGGGCCGCCTGGGTGTTGTATGGAAATCATCAAGCCATTGATTTTGGCAATGTATGGGGCTACCTATCGTTATGGGGAGGGGGAATATTGCTGCTGCTGCTCACCAGCCTGCTGCTGAGAATGTGGAAACGCTCCAGGCAATGAGCCCGCAGGCCGAGGAAGCCTCACAGCCAAATTTGCCCTTTTTACTTGCTGATTTTGTGTATCTTTGGGCGATTGTTGAACCTGCAAGTCTTGTAAATGGACATTTCTGTTGTCATTCCTTTATATAACGAAGAAGAGTCTTTACCGGAACTGGTTTCGTGGATTGCGCGCGTGATGAAAGAACATGGTTTCTCTTATGAGATCATCATGATAGATGACGGCAGCCGCGACGGCTCCTGGGAAGTGATCAAAGCCCTCAAACAAAGCTACCCCGCTATAAAGGCCATACGGTTTCAGCGCAATTACGGCAAATCGGCCGCCCTCAATGAAGGCTTTATGGCTGCTGAGGGCAAGGTGGTCATTACTATGGACGCCGACATGCAGGACAGCCCCGACGAAATCCCCCATTTGTACCGCATGATAAAGGAAGAGGGGTATGACCTGGTATCGGGTTACAAAAAGAAGCGCTTCGACCCCATCAGCAAAACCATTCCCTCCAAGTTTTACAATTGGGTGACCCGCAAGGTGTCGGGCATCCCCAACCTGCACGACTTCAACTGCGGCCTGAAGGCCTACCGCAAGGAGGTGATCAAAAACATAGAGGTGTATGGGGAAATGCACCGCTTTATTCCCCTCATGGCCAAATGGGCTGGCTTTGATAAAATAGGCGAAAAGGTGGTGCAGCACCGGCCACGCAAATACGGGGTGACCAAGTTTGGCCTCAACCGCTTTGTCAACGGCTTCCTCGACCTCATCACCATTGTGTTTACCCATCGCTACCTCAAGCAGCCCATGCATTTTTTTGGCACCTGGGGGGTGTTGTTTGTGCTGGTTGGCGGGGGCGTGCTGGCCTACCTGGCCAGCATCAAATTACTGGGCGGCATGCTGGGCAACCGGGTTCCCGCCCTGGTATTTGGCACGGTGACTTTCCTGCTGGGCTTTTTGCTCTTCAGCACGGGCCTGCTGGCTGAGCTCATCAGCCGCAACTCGCCTTTTAAGAATGAATATCGCATTAAAGAAAAAATTGAATAACCCAATATGAAGTATCATCTGGTATCCGGCGGTGGTGGATTTGTGGGCCGGAACATGGCTACTCACTTGCTCAAACATACAAACGATCACGTCATCGTGGTGGACGACCTCTCTGTGGGTATCCCGCCGGGAGAATGGCTGCATGCGCAGGAACTCTTTGGCAGCACGCAGCCCCACAGAACGCAGGGGCAGGCCAGTTTTTGGGGAAAGGAGGAGCGCCTACTCTTCTGGCAGGGCGACTTTCGCGACTTTTTGCGCCAGCTCACCCAATCGCCCCAATGGCTGCAGCAAACCTACGGCATCCCGGTGCAGCGCTTTGCCGATGTCTATCATTTTGCGGCCATCGTAGGAGGCCGTGCCAAAATCGACGGCGACCCCATGATGGTGGCCCTGGACCTGAGCATTGATGCCGAATTTTTCTACTGGGCTGTGCGCCACAAGCCCCAGCGGGTGCTTTTTCCCTCTTCCAGCGCGGCCTACCCCGTCAATTTGCAGGGTGAGCAGGGCCACGTAGCCCTGAAGGAAAGCGACATCGACTTTGGCGCCAACCTGGGCCAGCCCGACATGACCTATGGCTGGTCCAAGCTCACGGGCGAGTACCTCGCCCGCATCGCCGCCCAATACTACGGCCTGCACGTGGCCTGCGTACGGCCTTTTTCGGGTTATGGCGAAGACCAGGACCTCTCCTACCCCATCCCCGCCATTGCGGCACGGGCCGCCGCCCGCGAAGACCCCTTCGAAGTGTGGGGCACCGGCAAGCAGGGACGCGACTTCGTACACATAGATGACTGCATAGACTGCATGCGCTTTGCCCTGGACCACATCAGTGATGGCCGTGCCATCAACATTGGGTCGGGCCGCATCACCACTTTTCTCGAAATCATTGAGCTCTTTACGGAATTTGCTGGCTACAAACCCACCATCAAACCCCTGC
>RFHT01000762.1 GCA_003696835.1 Bacteroidota bacterium | reverse complement strand
TAATTACAAATGGCTATGAAGAGCTTAACTTATGTGATAGGTATAGCGCTCATGCTGTTTGTAATGGCATGTAGCGACACCAAAACGGAGCATGCAACCGACGTAGCTGAGCAGGCTACGCAAACGGCAAGCGAGGTAAAAGACGAGGTAAAAAACAGTTTGGAGTCCATACAGCAAGAGCTGAGCAAAATGGGCGAGGAACTGGATACCTATATTGCCAAACTGGAAAAGAAACTGGAAACCGCTGCCGAAGATTCCAAAAAAGACATCCAGGAACAGCTCGATATGCTCAAAAAGCTGAAAACCCGCCTGGATGAACAATCTCAAAAAACAGGTGAAGCCATTCAAACTGGCTATGAAGAGCTAAAGGATGAGATCGCACAGGCCCTCGACCAGATTGAGGCCTAGGAACGTTTCGCATCTGTCTTCTCTTTCCCCTGGTGTTTTCATTCAGGGAGGAATATTGATGGTTCAATTTTTCCGTTAACCCAACAAACAGAGAATGCCATGGTAAAGATCAAATCAGTACTTTTTGCCGGATTATTTCTGCTCGTTGCGCCCGCTTTTGCCCAACTGTCCATCGGGCCGCGTATAGGTACCACCTTCACCAAAGTGGACCTCACCGACGAGCGTTTTGATGTGACTGCGAACCCTGGTATGACCGCTGCGCTGATGGTAGAATGGGAAGTAAACAAACACTTCTCACTGCAGCCTGAAATTTTGTGGAACCAGCGGAAATACGAGCAAGCTTATGCAGGTGTAAGCCGGTCTTACAGCCTGAACTACCTGGAAATCCCTGTACTGGCCAAAGTAAAATTTGGTCCTGAAAACTTCCGGTTTTTCTTGCAGGGAGGTCCTACCTATAGCTATGCCCTGGATGGGATGTACCAGTCTGCTAATGAAAGCAATGAGAATGAAGTGATCTTTGGAGAAGACAACTTTTCCCGCAATGAAATTGGCGTTCAACTGGGAGGTGGACTTGCAGTGAAAGCGGGAATGGGCCGCATTGTAGCCGATGTACGTCTGGGTGCTGGCTTTACCAAAAACCAGGACCTGATGGCCAACAGCGTATTTACCCAAAGATACCGTGGCCTGATGGCGTCGGTAGGCTATGTAATCCCACTCTTTTAAATTTAAGGGATACGGCCTGAAGTGAGACCTGTTTGTTGAACGTTCCTATCATCCTAAGTGCTCTGTGGCTGGAGGCAGCTTGCTGTCTTCAGCCATAATTATTTTTTGTTAGCCCGGCTATTCACCGGCCCATTCCAGTACGGCCTCTGTAAACCCGAAACCCATGCGGTGCAGGTTGGTGGCCGAAGCCACATAGAGCACCAGGTCTGTATCCTCCAGTACCCGCTGCAGGGCAGCGGGGCTTTTGTCTATGGAGGCACCGCCTTCGTGTTCGGGGCTGATGTGCTGTTCAAAATAGTGCCAGTAGCGGGAAGCAGGATGAAATAGTTGTTGCTGAAAGCCCAGGTCGTACAGCAGGCGGTAATAGCTGTCGCCCAGAATGAGTACCCTGGGTCGGGTAGTGGCAGAGTCGGTGTGGAAGCTCAGCAGGGGGTAGGCCAGGGAGTCGTAGGGGTAGGGGCGCAGCAGGTTGAGCAGTTCTCCAAACTCATTATCAGGCGGGCGTATTTCGTTGGTAATGAGCAGGCTATCGACCTGCATGCGGGGCATGCGTATGTGCAGCAATTGCTCCATATAGCGGGTCATGCTGTCGGCGGCCAAGGTGGCGCCGTAGTGGCTCCAGTGCAGGCCGGTGGGTGGGTACATGGGCCAGCCCTGCTGTTTTTCCAGCTTGCGCAGAAAGGAAAAATCCATGAAAGGAATCTGTTGCTGCCGGCAGGCCGCGGCCAGGGCGCGGCGGTTGCTGAGGCCGGGCTCAAAGGCTGCATACGCTGCGGGCAGGTTCTCCGGGATGTGGGCCGCCTTGGGCGGCGGCATGAGCAGCAGCAACTGTTTGCCCCGCTGCTGCAGGTAGGCATGCAGCCTGCTGAGCTGCTGCACTTGCTGTTCGATAAAGGCATCACCCTGATAATCCAGTCCCAGGGCAGCATGTATATAGGTTTTATCGAACAAATACCCCCTGCGACCTATTTCCAGCACAGGGTGAGACTCAGCGTGAAAGATGCGAAACAGCCATTCGTTTTTGAGGCGTACGAAAAGGGGCCGTATTTCGGGATTTTCCTTGAGGGCCTGGGCAGTTTGTTGCTGAAAATCTCCGCTGAACCAGGCCGGGACGCTCAGCTGAGGAGCCTCCGTGAGGGTAAAGGCACCGGCCAAAGGCCGGGCCTGCAGCCAGCTTAGCCTGGTTTGCAGCAGGGGATAATAGGCTGCCAGCAGCAGCAAGCCGCCTGCTGCGACCAGAAAAATTCCCCATTTGAACAGTCGTTGTTTCATTGCTAAAACCTGAAATAAATAAATGGGTTGAAGCCGCCTGCGTAAAGCTCAGCCACACACAACAGCCCCAGAAAGAGCACAGCGGCCGTTTGCCAGCTATAAACCGATACCGGCTTGATGGTAGCAAACACCTTTTCGGCCCGGGCTTCCAGGGCGGGAAAGACCCCCATAAAAGAAAAAATAGCCGCCAGCAGCAGGATAAACAGCTGGTAGGCATCGGCTTGCACCAGGCCGGGAGC
>RFHT01000761.1 GCA_003696835.1 Bacteroidota bacterium | reverse complement strand
TCTTGGTAGTTTGAAAGTAGTTTGCAGTTTCGTTTCTGCTTGGTTTCTTGTCATTTGTTTTTAATTGAATGCAACTACTACCAAAACCCAATATTACCCTTTACATCCCCCATCATTCCGTAACACGCAATGAATGGCGTCTATATGCCTATCCACCTGCCATGAGTGTACTGCCACGGCACGGCAGGGCAAATAAAATTGAACATATTTCAGCAAATTGTCAAGTAGCTGGATGGAAAATTACGCAGCGACCTTCATTTTTGGAAAGCCGAAGGATATGGGCCATTTGCGTTGAGCTGGGCGTCTGCGCAGTAGCAAGGTAGGGAGAGGGAGGTTGGCCGGGGGGGGCCTACTCCTTCACCGTCTTATCCAGCGGCATGTTGAGCTTTTCGTACAGGCTGCGGCGGCCGGCTTTGTCCTTGTTGAGGATTTCGCGGGCGTAGGCTGCCACCTGGGCGGCGTATTCGCGGGGCACCACCACCACGCCGTCGCCGTCGGCTACCACCACATCGCCGGGGCGTACCAGTACGCCCCCTACAGTGACGGGCTTTTGCACCGACTCAATTTCATTGCGGCCCGGCCGTATGCCCCGGCCGCGGTTCATCATGTCGAGGTAAACCGGAATTTGTTGTTTGATGATCTCATCCGTATCCCGTATGCCGCCATTGGACACAATGCCGCGGGCCCCGGCGCTGTACCAGGCCAGCGAATTGTACGAACCCACCGAGCCGGTATCCCCGTCCCCGTTGACGTCCAGCACCACCACCGTGCCGGGGCGCAGGAAGGGCACAAAGGGCTCGCTGGACAGCTCGTTGTACCACCTGCCTTCCCACTGCTGAAAGTCCTCCTTGCTCATGGGCCGGGGCACCAGCTTGTTGGTGGGCACGTAGCGGGCCGTTACAGCTATGCCGCAAAAGAGGTGCGACAACTCCTCCGTATCCCGCCAAAGGGGCACAATGCGCTGGTCCATCAGGCCCTGGTCGGCCAGGCCTACCATGTCCATGCCATCCGATACATCGGCCACCCGCAGGCCCTCGTACAGAGCCAGAATGCCTTCATCGCTCAGGCTGTCGGCCTGCTGGCCGCTGAGCAGCTGCGCCAGCAGCAGCAGGCAGAGAGTCAATGCTGATTGTTTCATGTTTCCGTTTGCTTGTGGGTCAAAAAGATACGCATCATTTCGGAAAAATGAACAAAATGTGGCAGGATTTTTTTTGTGACTGAAGAATTGGCTAATTTCTCCTCCGTATTTCCCCCGGGAAGGCCTCAAACGTTTGATCGCCATGATGCATGTGCTCTCCATCGGTATTAACCAATACCAGCGCTTCAACCACCTGAAGGGTTGCAACGAAGACGTATATCGCCTGCAGCGCTTTTTGATGGCCCACTTTGGCCCCGGGGGCAGCACCCGCCCCAATCTGCTCAGCTCCCAGACCTACCACATTCGCACCCTGCCCGAAGAAACCACCTATGCGGCCATCATCCGGGCATTTGAAACGCACTTGCTGCACAATCCCGCCATCACCAAAGAGGAGGTGGTGGTGGTACACTTCAGCGGGCACGGCACCCGCGAAAAGGCCGCTGCTGAGTTTCAGGAACCCGACGGCTGGCACGAAGCCCTGGTGTGCCACGACAGCCGGCAACTGCAGGCCGACGGCAGCCTGGTGCCCTTTCTGGCCGACAAAGAGCTGCGGGTGCTGCTGGCCGGCATCTCGGCCCGGGCGGGCCACGTACTGCTGCTGCTGGATTGCTGCTTTTCCGGCTCGGGCCACCGCCTGTGGAAGGAGGAACAGCGCGCCGACGAACGCAGCAGAATGGTGGTGTGGGACGAGCAGGTGCTGGAGCCGCCCCGTGCATTGGCCACCTACTACCCCTATACCTACCAGCCGGGCCAGCAGCTGCAGCTGCCCCGGGCCGACTACATTGCCCTGGGCGCCTGCGACTATGACGAAAAAGCCAAAGAAACCTCCGGTGGCGGCTACTTTACCACGGCTTTGCTGGCCTGCCTGCAAAAAGAATTGCAGCTGAGCTACAAGGACCTCTTTTTGCGGGTGCGGGCTGCCATCCACCAGCTAAGCAGCTGGCAAAACCCCCAGTTTGAGTATGCCGGGCGGGTCAACCCCTACAGCCTGGTGCTGGATGGCAGGAAGGTGGTGAGCAGCCGCTTTGCCCGCATTCGCTATCACGCCCATTACCAGCAGTTTGTGCTGGACCTGGGAGCCATACACGGCCTGCGGCCCGATGCACCTGCCCGCGGCCAGGAGTTTGCCCTCTATGCCGACCTGCAGGCCAGCAAGCTGCTGGGTTACGCCCGCCTGCACAGTGTGGGGGTAGCCCACAGTTTTATTGAGTTGCTGCCCCTGGAGGATGGCAGCCTGCCGGTACTGGATACCGGCACTACCTATCCGGCGGCCATACACGCCTTTCCCTTGCAGTTGGGCCTGCGGCAGCAGGCCCCCCAGCCCATACTCACCCGCCTGCTGGAGCAGCAAAGCCAGCTGGAACTCCTCCCCCTGGAAGCAGACACCGCCCCTGCCGGCCTGCAGTACGAGCTGCTGCTTACAGCCGATGCCCTGGCCATTTACCGCCTGGGCACGCCTGCCGCTACCGGCCAGCCCAAAGAACTGCTGCACGGGGTGCACAAGCTGGAGAGCAGTCAGCTGGGCAAAGAACGGGCCACCCGGCTGGCTGCCCACCACCTGCTGCACTGCCTGGATGCCATCGGCAGGTGGGAAGCGGGGCGCCGCCTGGCGCCCCCCCGCTACAGCGCCATCGACATCAGCCGCGTGGATTTTCACCTCTATGCATTTCCCCGGCCCGAAGACAAAGGCCCCCATGCGCGCAAAACCCTCACACATACCGCCAGGCAGCAGCAGCTGCAGGCCGGAGCGGCCAGCCACTTTGAGGAAGTGCTGCAGCTGGACATGCCTTATGACGCCCAGGAGCAGCGATGGCTGCCCCTGCTGTACAGTTTGGGCATAGAAAATCGCCTGCCGCTGGATTTGTACGCCTATATTGTTAACTTTGGAAGAAGGTACAACATCGATTTGCTGGCCAAAGAGCAAATCAAGCCTGTACCGGCAATGAGTGAGTGGGCAAACCAGCCCACGGAGGTGGAGTTATTTGACTCCTTCCACGATCCGCCCAGGCCCAAAGCCCTGTTTTTTAAGGACGAAGCCCTGGAGGAAGTGGAATACACCTTTTACCTCATCCTTTCTACCCATGCCCTGGACCACTTCAATTTTGGCCAGGAAGTATTGGGAGGAAAAAAGGGCTATGGCCGCATGCTCACCCCTGAGGAGCTGGGCCAGCGGGCTGATGAAACGGAGGGGGCCGCTTTGGCAGGCATACAGGCGCCGGTACAAACAGCCAACTGGAATGTGAAACGCATCAGGCTGAAACTGAGGCGCGCCAGAAACGAACAGCAACCGGCATAGCTATGGAACCCATCGTCATACTGCTTGCTTTTGCCAATGATCAACAGGCTTACCTTGCCCATTTGCAGCAGGAGATGTACGATATTTACGACGCCCTGTGGCCCCTGCGCAAGTCGGGTACGGCCAAGGTGGAGATCGGCATGCACGCCAGCCGCGATAAGCTGTTCCGTTATTTTGCCAATGAGGAATTCCGCAAGCAAATACAGATTTTTCACTATGCCGGCCACGCCGGCAGCCTGGGCCTGAAGCTGGAAGACGGGCAGGTATTTGCCAAGGGCCTGGCCGACCAGCTGCGGGGCATCGACCTGGTGGTGCTCAACGGCTGCGCCACCAAAGGGCAGTTGCAGTACTTCAAAAACCAGCAGGTGCGGGCCCTCATTGCCACGCCCGAACAGATCAGCGATGGCAAGGCCCGCGTTTTTGCTGCGGCTTTTTACCGCTCGCTGGCAGAGTTCAACAAGCTGCCGGAGGCCTTCCGCTTTGCTTTTTCCGTGCTCAAAAGCCTCTTTCCCCAAAGCTGGTCGGCCACCGATGAGCTGGGGTGGAATGATGCGGGCAATGTGCTGAGCTTGCAGGGGGAGGAAGAATACGAAGAAGATGCCTACCTGCCCACCTCCCAGGCGGCGGCTGGCTGGGAGCTGCACATTTTTGATGCCGAAATGAAGCAGTGGGACATTTCGCAGTCGCAGCCCGAGCGCGAGGCCTACAAGCAGCAGATCGAACTGCTGAGAAAGAAGGAAAAAATTGCCTACCGCTTTTTGCGCATAGGAGATTTTGGGCAGGTAAGGGAAAAAATTCGCCCCATTATCCAAAACCCTGCTGCCGAAGTGAGGGCCGGGGCTTTCTGGGTGCAGGGGGTGGACGAATTTCAGCACTACTGGGTGTCGGGCAATGTGCTCAACGACCTGCTGGAGTTTCGCAACATCAACTACCTGCACCCGGTCAACATTGACCTGCTGCCGGAGGCCGATCTCAGCGCGGGCAGTTTGCAGCAAAAACCCCATGCCTCGCGGGAAGTGATTCGCTATTTGCTCAAAAAAATATGGACCTGGCGCGAGCTGGATGAGCAGCTCATTACCCCCGACTACCACCTGGAGGCCGAGCTGGACAACCTGCTGACCGACCTCAGCCCCATTTTGACTTACCAGCCCCTGGCCATGAGAATTTACGACAAGCTGGGCCTGTGCCATTTTCCCGCCATTATGCAGGATGTGTATGAGCAATTCTGGAAAAAGCTGTGTGCCAAACTCACCGCCCAGGTACAGGCCCGGGGAGAGGTGCTGAATCCCCTGGTGTTGTTTTTCATCGATTTGTCCCAAAGTATTTCGCCGGACGAAACCCTTAGCCGTCATCGGCAAATTTTGGAAAAGGAGGAGCACCATATTGCTGCCAGCGGCAAGATGCTTTTGCTGGATAATTTTCCCGAAATTGATGCCGCTTTTATTCAGCGCTGGCAGCAGGCCGAGGCCAGCGACCCCACTTTAAGTGAAAACATCATTGGCCGCTATTTTGAGCAGAAGTACCAGCAAGACTGCAATTATTACTACCACCTGGGTACCAGCGGGCACACACGGGTAGAAATATTCTTTAAGAAAATATGTGCAGATTTCCAGCTCAACATAGAGCTGGAGGACCCTGTATCTTATCGCCTGATGGCCCTCAAGCCACGCCAGAGTCAGATTGACCGCATACGGGCGCGGGCGATGCGCAGGCACGTACAAAACTTTTAATGCATGAATACGCATAATTTGCCACTTTATACCGGAGAAAAGCTCAAAGAGGCCCCCTTTCGGGACCCCCAGACAGGCCAGGTGGACCTCAACGTGTACATTCCCAGCCCTGAGCTGGTAGAGGCCGTTCAAATTGCCATGTTGTTGCAGCGGCCCTTGCTGTTGATGGGGGAGCCTGGGTGTGGAAAAACCATTCTGGCCAAAACGGTGGCTTATGAGCTGCATGGCCCTGCCTATAAAGATCACTTCTTCCGCTGGGACATCAAGTCCACCACCAAAGCCCAGGATGGCATTTATCACTTCGATGCCGTAAAGCGCCTGCGCATGTCGCAGGAGCGGGAGGGCAGCCAGGAGTTTTGGCAAAAAGAAGCCCGGCTGCTGGCTGCTGTACGCGACAAGTATGAACGCCGCGAACACCTCAACCCCCGGCAAGACGAAAATGGCCAGCCCATAGAGGCGCCCGAAAAAGAGCTGGAAAAGCTCTACATCCAGTACGGTCTCATACGAAAAGGCCCCCTGGCCAAGGCCTTTGATGCCTGCAGGCCCCAGCAGCCGCCACCCGTGCTGCTCATAGATGAAATTGACAAAGCCGAAATTGATTTCCCCAACGACCTGCTGCTGGAAATTGAAGACAATGAGTACTACATGGCCGAAACCGACTCCCGCACCCGCCTGCCAGCGGGCGCTCCTTCACCGGTGATCATCATCACCAGCAACAACGAAAAAGAGTTGCCAGCTGCTTTTCTGAGGCGTTGCCTGTTTCATTACATCGAATTTCCCAACGAAACCATCCTGAAAAACATCCTCCGCTACCGCTTTGAAATGGCTGAGCAGGTGCTGAAGGAAAAACGCGACAACATCATCCAGGCTACTGTTACTTTGTTTACGGAGCTGCGTGAGCGCCTCAAACTGGCGTCGGAGAAGCAGGATTCCACCTCCGAGCTCATCGACTTTATGCAAACCATCATTGCTAAGGTGCAACACGGCGTTTATACGGCTGCTGAAATAGAGCGCATGCTCAAAGACGCCCGCCAAAAAGGACTGGACGGCAAATACAAAATCCCCTTTGCAGCTGTGCTGCTCAAGAATTACGAAAGTGTGAGCATGCTGCTGGAACAAAAAGCGCCCCCGGACTGAGAGGCACCTGGGCCTGGGGAAGTACCTATGCAGCTGTACGGGCCGCCCTGGCAGGCGCAGATTTGCTCACTTTTCCATGCCTTTGGGTTTGTCGCGCAGGTAGCGCCGGTTGAAGCGCAGGTCGATGCCCAGGCGGGCATGAAAGAGAGGAAAGTCGAAGTCGGGCCGTGGCCCCAGGGGCAGGTGGGCGCCAAACTGCAGCTCGGCTTTGATATTGGGGAATTTGCCCGAGGTGGGTCCTCCGCCGACTTTGATAAAGAGCAGGGGCTCGGCAAAAAAGGCCGAAGGGCGTTTGGGCGTTTTGCGGGTAATGGACAGGCGGGTAAAGTCCACATAGCTGAAGCGGGCGGCAACACCTGCCTCCAGCAAGCGGGCCGAAGCGCCCAGGTTGGCCTGTACAAAAAAGCGCTGGTAGTTGCCTGTGGCCTGCTCATCCACCGGAAAGCCCGTACCCAGGGTTTTGGTGGCCTCGGCTTTTCCGCGCCCGTAGCCCGTAAATACCTCAAAAATGCCGCTGCTGTCCAGACGGAAAAAATGCCCCACTCCCAGTTCGGCAAACTGTTGTTTGGCGTAGCCGGCCTGGGGGGTGTCCCCGCCTTTGCGGTTCAGGCTGTAAGCTGCACTCACTGCCAGGCCGCCTTTGGCACCTCCGCTAAGAGCCAGGGCTGCCTGGGCGTCCAGGCTGCTGCTGCCGCTGTGCAGGCGCAGGGCCACTTCCCCTTTTTCTGAAAGCAGGGGCGTGTGCAGGGTATTGGGCACATAGAGGGTGCTGCAGCCTCCGGCCAGCAGTAGCACCAACAAAGCGGGGAGGAAAGTTGGCCGCCTTCGTCCAACCATCCTCCCCCTTTGCATGTTCAGGAGTTGTATGCCATCAACTTTCACGTTTGATGCCGTATTTTTCCATTTTGTTGTACAAATGGCTGCGCTGTATTTCCAGCATCTCGGCCGTTTTGGAAATATTCCAGTTGTTGGCTTCGAGTTTGTGCAGGATAAACTGCTTTTCTATGTGGTCTTTGAAAGACTGAAATTTATTGAATTCGTGAAAGATGGAGTTTCCCTTCTTCCTGCGCCTTTGCGGTACGGCATAGTCCAGCACGTCCTGCTCTTTGATGGTGCCATTGCTCAAAATGGCCAGGCGCTCAATCACATTGTGGAGCTCCCGCACATTGCCAGTCCATTCCAGGCGCATGAGCTGCTGCATGGCCCCTTCCTCTATGTCCAGATTGGGCATGCCGTATTCATCGGCAATTTCTCTTAAAAACTCCCTGGCAATGAGGGGGATGTCTTCCTTGCGCTCGCGCAGGGGAGGCACGTGTATGAGAATGACACTCAGACGGTGGTAGAGGTCCTCGCGGAAGCGGTTTTCCTCAATTTCATGAAGCAGGTCCTTGTTGGTTGCTGAAATGATGCGCACATCCACACTGATCTGTTTGTCGCTGCCGATGCGGGTGATCTTGTTTTCCTGCAGGGCGCGCAGCACCTTGGCCTGAGCCGAAAGGCTCATGTCTCCAATCTCATCCAGAAAGAGGGTGCCTCCATTGGCCTGCTCAAATTTACCAATGCGCTGTTTGTACGCACCGGTAAAGGAGCCCTTTTCGTGCCCAAAAAGCTCACTTTCGATCAGCTCGGAAGGAATGGCGGCGCAGTTCACTTCCACCAGCGGGCCGTCGGCCCGGGTACTTTTTTCGTGTATCCAGCGGGCCACCAGCTCCTTGCCGGTGCCGTTGCTACCCGTTATCAGCACGCGGGCGTCGGTAGCCGCTACCCGGTCAATGGTTTCCTGGATTTTTTCCATCACCGGAGACTGGCCAATGATCTTGCGGGTTTTGGTAATTTTTCTTCGCAGTCGTTTGGTTTCCGTTACCAGGGTAGATTTGTCCATGGCATTGCGGATGGTTACCAGCAGACGGTTGAGGTCCGGGGGCTTTTCCAGAAAATCGTATGCACCCTTTTTCGTTGCCTCTACGGCCGTTTCTATGGTGCCATGGCCCGAAATCATGATAAACTGGGTGTCGGGTTTTTTCTCAATGGCCCGTTCCAGCACTTCCAGACCATCCATGCCCGGCATTTTGATGTCGCACAACACCACATCATAATCATTCTTCATGATCAGGTCCAGGCCTTCGGTGCCATTGGAGGCTTCATCAGCGGTGTAGTCTTCGTACTCCAGGATTTCTTTGAGGGTATAGCGAATTACTTCCTCGTCGTCAATGATTAATAATTTAGCCATAGGGTTGTATTTTATTATGTACAATAATAGGGAGTTGTGTATTAAAATGCAAGCGAAGTAAGAATTTTACCTAAAAACAAAAAAAAATTCTGTCTATTTAAAAGTACGAAAGGGCTTACTGCATAACGAACTCAGGCAGGAAAGCGTATGAAGCAGGGAGTGAATTGAACGGATTGTAAGAATAGACCGTTATTTTTGTGTTCCTTTGTGCTTCTTTGTGCATATTCGCCATGATGAAAACTTATTCTTTTTCCACTTACCACATCCTGCTTCTGCTGGGGGTGTGTTTGATATGTGCCTGTGAAAGTGACCCCAATGCCGACATTGCAGAGGTAGAGCTGGAGGTAGAGATGCTGCGCACCGACAGCCTGCTGTACGAATGCGCCCGTGCATTGCAGGAGCAGCCCGCTGCGGATCATTTTGCCGCTTATGAGCAATACCTCAAATCCGACAGGGAATTCCTGCTGGCCTGGATAGATGAGCGGGCCCCTTCTATGGGCTTGTCCGACGGGCAGAAAGATTCACTCATTGTGGAGATGCTGCTGCCAGTACTGGCCGACAGCGGCGTTTTTTGGCTGCTCGATACGGTGAGGCAGACCATTCCCTACGATGAACCCATCGCAGAGCGGCTTTCCTATCCACTAAAGCGCTTTAAAAAGTATCTTCCCCAAAAAGAAATTCCCGCCCTGCGCACCCACGTGGACGGCTATGTGCCCCAGGGAGATGTGCGCGCAGTGGACCAGGTGATGTCCCTGCCGGGCTATATGAGCTTTGGGCTGCATTACTTCATGGGGCCTGAATTTCCCTATTATCCGGTAAATGTGCCCCAGTTTATACGT
>RFHT01000103.1 GCA_003696835.1 Bacteroidota bacterium | reverse complement strand
CATCCTGTGACCTGCATCCTGTGACCTGCATCCTGTGACCTGCATCCTGTGACCTGCATCCTGTGACCTGCATCCTGCCACCTGCATCCTGCATCCTGCACCCTGCTACCTGTCACCTGCGTCCTCCCCCATCAGATCGTCCAGCTCCTGCATGCTGATATCACCTTCTTTGTGAAAAAAATGCAGCAACTTCTTGAAAGAGCCGTCGAAATAGTTATTTAAAAAACTGCCGAAATAATAGCGGGCATACGCCTCCTTGCTCACCAGGGGATAATACTGGTGGGCCTTGCCATAAGTGTGATGCGCCACAAAACCCTTCTCCTCCAGGATGCGCAACACCGTGGACACAGTGCTCTGCTTGGGTTTGGGCTGGGGGTAAGCCTCCATGATTTCCTTGAGAAAGGCCTTGTCCAGCTGCCACAGCACCTGCATCATTTGTTCCTCTGCACGGGTGAGTTTTTGCATGTTGCCTGGGTCATAAATGATGAATGACACAAATGTATATTTAATTTTTTAGATATACAACTAAAAATTTAGATTTTTGCCTATAAATTTAGATTTGTATTTAAAAAATTAAATGGTCTATTAATTATGCCCCTGTAGAGACATTGCATGCAATGTCTCTACTACGGGGCATGCAATGTCTCTACGGGCGCCGGCGGGTGGTTGCAAACTGGCGCCGGCGAACGGGATTTGTATTTAAAAAATTAAATGGCCTGTTAATTATGCGCCCGTATTGCCCTTCCCCACCCCACAAAACCTTTGAGAATTCCCCTATTTTCTCCTAACTTCGAAATCATCGCTTCAAACCTGCATGCTTATGAATCGTTTTCTCCCCCTTTATCTGTGCCTGCTGGCCGCTGGCAGCCTGCTGTACAGCTGTGAACCCACTCAGCCTGAAACGCCCCTCAACGCGGAGGCCCGCCATGATGCTGCAAACGCCCTGGAGGGCCTGCAAGTGGCCGAGGGCCTGGAGCTTACCCTCTTTGCCGCCGAGCCCCTGCTCGTCAACCCCACCAACATCGACATAGATGCCCGCGGGCGGGTGTGGGTGTGTGAAGGCTACAACTACCGCATGCACCTCAACCCCGGCAATCCCCAAAAGGAAGCGGGCGACCGCATAATCATACTCGAAGATACCACTGGAGACGGAAAAGCAGATCTGCAAAAAGTCTTTTATCAGGGCAATGACGTAAACGCTGCCCTGGGCATAGCCGTACTGGGACCCAAGGTAATCGTTTCCTGCAGCCCCAATGTGTGGGTATTTACCGACGAAGACGGCGACGATGTGCCCGAACGCAAGGAGTTGCTCTTTAGCGGTATAGGAGGCGAACAACACGACCACGGCATGCACGCCTTTGTGTTTGGGCCCGATGGCAAGCTGTATTTCAACTATGGCAATGAAGGCAAACAATTGCTGGATAAGGACGGCCAGCCTCTGACCGACAAATTCGGGCGGGAAGTGAAGGCCGGCGGCAAGCCCTACCGCCAGGGCATGGTATTTCGCTGCAATCCCGATGGCTCCGGGCTGGAAGTGCTGGCCCATAATTTTCGCAACAACTACGAAGTAGCCGTCGATGCCTTTGGCACCCTCTGGCAGTCGGACAACGACGACGACGGCAACAAAGGCGTGCGCATCAACTATGTGATGGAATATGGCAATTACGGCTACCGCGATGAGCTCACCGGCGCCGGCTGGCGGGCCAAACGCACAGGTATGCACCCCGAAATACCCAAGCGCCACTGGCACCTGAACGACCCCGGCGTGGTGCCCAACCTGCTGCAAACGGGTGCAGGCTCTCCCACCGGCCTCATCGTATATGAAGGCAGCTTGTTGCCTGAGCGCTTTCACAACCAGCTCATCCACTGCGATGCGGGCCCCAATGTGGTGCGCGCCTATCCGGTGGAAAAAGCAGGCGCCGGCTACACCGCCGGCATAGTAAACCTGCTCAAAGGCACCCAGGACGACTGGTTTCGCCCCTCAGATGTATGCGTAGCCCCCGACGGCTCCATTTTTGTAGCCGACTGGTACGATCCTGGCGTGGGAGGCCACAAGGTGGGCGACCTGCAGCGCGGCCGCATCTACCGCCTGGCCCCTCCGGCTACGCCTTACCAGGTGCCGGCCTGTGATGTTTCGGATATAGCGGGTGCCGTACAGGCCCTGAAAAACCCCAACCTGGCGGTGCGCTACCTGGCATGGAATGCCCTGCAGCAGGCCGGTGAAGCGGCCGAAGCGGCTTTGCAGCAGCTGACTGCCGACCCCAACCCCCGCCTGCAGGCGCGGGCACTCTGGCTGCTGGCCAGGCTGGAGGGCAAAGCCCCGCAGTACATACAGCAGGCCCTGCAAAGCGAAATTCCCGGGCTGCGCATACAGGCCCTGCGCATGGCCCGCCAGCTGGATGCTGCCCAGCTGCCCGCTTATATAGAGCAGGTGCTCAAGGATGCCGATCCACAAGTGCGCAGGGAGGCCGCCATCAGCCTGCACGAGCTGGACCCCGCCCTCATTGCCCCGCTCTGGACGCAACTGGCCCTGCAATACGACGGGCAAGACCGCTGGTACCTCGAAGCCCTGGGCATAGGCGCCGCCCGCAACTGGCAGGCCTGTTTCGACCACTGGCTGGCAGCGGTGGGCGAGCAATGGCACAGCCCGGCCGGAAAGGACATAGTGTGGCGCAGCAGGGCCGAAGCGGCCCTGCCCCTGCTGGCTCAGCTCATTACCGACGAGCACAGCCCTGCCGAAGACATGGACCGCTACTTCCGGGCATTTGATTTTCATACAGCTCCCCTCAAAGACCAGCTGCTTGCTTCCATGCTGCAGGGCCAGCACCCGCAGCAGGCCCATATACGGGCCACCGCCCTGCGCCATATTTCGCCCGCCTATATTCGCACTTCTTCCCAGCTGAAGCAGGTGCTCAACCAAACCCTGGCCGAAGTGCAGGGAACAGAAGCTTACCTCGATCTGGTGGAGAAGCTGGAGCTGAAAGACCAGCAGCAGGGACTGCTCGACATCTTGTATGCCCACCCCAATGAGCAGCTGGGGCTGGACGCCGCCCGCCTGCTGCTCAAGCTGGAAGGTGAAAGCCTGCTGAAAAAACAAATTTATTCGGGCAGCGACAGGCAAAAAAAGGCTCTGTTCACCGCCCTGGGCAACATCAGAAGCTGGGAAGCGGCAAACTTCCTGGAGCCGCTGGTGATGGATGAAGGCCTGGACCTGCCCACCCGCAGCCTGGCCGTACAGGCCATGGCCAACGGCTGGAATGGCGAAAACCGCGTGCTCGAACTGCTGCAGACACACCAGCT
>RFHT01000760.1 GCA_003696835.1 Bacteroidota bacterium | reverse complement strand
TGCCTTCTTCAACAGACAATTTTTGCTTATATTTGTCTTCTATAACAGATAATTATGAGCAAAAAGCCCATATTTCGTCAAATTATTGCCGAATTTATCGAAAAACCCCTGCCAGCTGCGCTGAAGCGGGAGGTAGATATTCCTCTGGATATTCCCAAAATTATTTCCCTGCCAGGGCCCAGAAGAGCTGGTAAAACTTATTGTCTGTTCTATGTGATGCAACAATTGCACGCAAAGGTAGAGCGGAGCAGGTTGGTTTACCTCAATTTTGAAGATGATCGCCTCTTTCCTCTGGAGTTGCAGGATATGGACAGTCTTCTTCAGGCCTATTTCGAAATGTATCCCACTCATAAAGAAAAAAAAGTCTGGTTTTTTTTCGATGAAATACAGGAAGTTCCTAATTGGGAAAAGTTTATCCGCAGGGTATGGGATACAGAAAATTGCAGGATTTACCTCACTGGTTCCTCTTCCAGATTGCTAAGCAGGGAGCTGGCCACTGCCCTGCGGGGAAGAACCCTGCCCTTCGAAATTTTTCCTCTTAATTTTAAAGAATTTCTGCATTTCAATGGCGTTGAAGCCAATCGAGAAACCTCCAAAGGAATGGCCACTTTGTTGCACTGGTTTGATCGATGGTTGCAGCAGGGTGGATTTCCTGAGCTGGTTTTTCTACCTGAAACCGTACACCGGCGCACCATTGTGGAGTACATCGACTTAATGCTCTACAAAGACCTCGTGGAGCGCTTTGCACTCAAAAGCCCCTCCCTGCTAAAATATTTGCTCAAATACCTGGTGAGCAATTTGGCCAACCCCATGAGCGTCAACAAAATATTCCATGACCTCAAATCCAGGGGATTTAAGCTGAGCCGCAGTACCGTCTATGACTACCTTTCTCACCTGGAAGAGGCCTTCCTTATATTTCGCGTGAATATCTGGCACCGCTCTGTAAGGTCCCAGGCCCAAATGCCTGCTAAGCTGTATGTAATCGACCCGGCCTTTAAATATGCCATGACCATAGGAGAAGACAGGGGGCGGATATTGGAAAATGCCATTTTTCTCCATCTGAGACAGCAAGGCCTGAACGTGCATTATCTGCGCAACAAACAGGAAGTGGATTTTTACTGGGAGCATGGCTCTCCCCTCAATGTTTGCCTGGATTTTTATACGGAGCAAACCAAAACAAGGGAAATCAAGGGCATGCTGGAGGCATTGAATTTTCTGGGTGAAACAGAAGGCCTAATTTTGACCCGGGACCACACAGCCGATATTCAGGTGGACAACAAACACATTGCCATACGGCCGGCCTGGGAGTATTTGTTGAGGTGAGAAAAACAGCCACCAACGGGCCATGAATATCATATTTATTTCTATCTTACCTGTAGCTTTAGCCCGGGGCTTTGAGCGAGAAGCGCCTGCCAGGGCCCATTTCCCAATGTCGTGGGTAGCAGGGTAGAAATTCCCGCGCTCTGTATTGCCCTGGCATGGCTGGGGGTTGCAAGCCTTGCTTGCTGAATCCACACGATCTTATGCGAAACTTACTGACGGGCATACTTTTGCTTTTTTTGAGTCCGCTTACGGCCCAGCGGGCAGAGTGGTCTGTGGAAGTGGCAAGCGGGGCGCAGCTGGGATGGTGGATATATGAGCTGGGGTTTAGCGACGCCTCCCGCAGCTGGCACCTGGGCTACGACAAAACGCATTTGTCTTTTGCCTTTCCCCTGCAGCTGGGCCTTTACGCCCATCTGCCCAAATGGCGGCTGGGGCTGGCCTACAGCTATACCTGGCTGGACGATGACGAAATGCTGCGCCCGCCCGATACCTGGCTGAAACGGCAGCGCTATGCCATAGCCAGGGAGGGCAAAGACGTGGGAATGGGCCAGTTGGGAGCGGTTGTCTCCTGGCGTCTGCTGGAGGTTAAATCTTTTCACTTTCTTCCTTATATGCGGGTAGGAGGGCTGTTTTTGCGCAGCCTGCACCCCGAACGTGCGGGTTTTGGCCCTGCCTGGTTTGCTGAAATGGGCGCCGAGCTGGCCTTGCCAATGGGAAAGCGGGCACAGTTTTTTCTCCGGCCCCTCTACCAGCTTGCTGGCTTCGCCCAGCAGGGAAACCAGCACTTCGGAGCCCGCCACCGCATTTATATCTGGGGATTACGCAGCGGATTTCTCATATTTGTGCGCAAATCCAATCCCTAACCCTCAGGCCAATGAAACATATTCGCAGTGTTGACCCCATGGAATTGCCCCAACCCAAACGGCACGCCTATTTGCTGGCAGCAGTGGCTCCCCGGCCCATTGCCTTTGTCAGTACCATTGATCAGGCAGGAAATGTAAACCTCAGTCCGTTCAGCTTTTTCAATGTGTTCAGCTCCAATCCCCCCATCATGGTTTTTTCTCCTGCCAGAAGCGGCAGGGATGCCAGCCCCAAACACACCCACCTCAACATAGAGGAAGTACCGGAAGTGGTGATCAATGTGGTCAATTACGCCATGGTGGAGCAAACTTCCCTTTCGAGCACGGCCTATCCCCGCGGGGTGAATGAGTTTGTGAAGGCGGGTTTTACGGCTGTTCCCTCCCACAAGGTGCGGCCCCCCCGGGTAGCGGAGTCTCCCGTGGCCTTTGAATGCACGGTGGAGCAGGTGGTGCCCCTGGGTCAGGACAGAGGTGCCGGCAACCTGGTGATCTGCCGGGTGGTGATGATGCATGCCAGGGAGGAGTTTCTGGACGAAAACGGCTTGCCAGATGTTACCCGCCTGGACCTGGTGGGCCGCATGGGGGGCAACTGGTACGCCCGTGCCAGCGGCCAGGCCCTCTTCGAGGTGGCCAAACCCCTGCAAAGCCTGGGCATAGGCGTGGACCAGTTGCCCGCAGCCGTACGCCACAGCCGCATACTTACTGGTAATGAGCTCGGCAAACTGGGCAACCTCCCCCACTTGCCCTCCGATCAGGCCGTAGCCGCTGCACGCCTGCAACCCGAAGCCGCCGCCCTCTACCAGCAGTACGCCGGGCAGCCCCGCCAACTGGAAGAAGCCATCCACCGCCTGGCACAAGCCTACCTCAAAGCGGGCAAAAATGAGGAAGCCCTCGCCTTGCTGTTGGGCCTGCATGCAAGGGCATGAGATGGAAGACCAGCTGCATGAGGATGCACACCCAGCCATATCGAGCTACGGCAAGATGGTTCGGCATCTGTCAGAATACC
>RFHT01000759.1 GCA_003696835.1 Bacteroidota bacterium | reverse complement strand
TGGTTGCTGGTTGCCGGTTGCTGGTTGCTGGTTGCCGATTGCCGGTTGCTGGTTGCCGGTTGCTGGTTGCTGGTTGCTGGTTGCCGGTTGCTGGTTGTTGGTTGCCGGTTGCCATATATGTCTGCTTTTCTAACAAGTCTATTTCCTCCGTAATATTATCCGCTAAATAAATATTAAATTGATAATATTCATTCATAGAATTATCTTATAATTTAAACCATGAAAACCGGCTTGTAACTGTATAAAAATGATAAAGAGAAACCGCTCACTGAATACCAGGCAATCGCTTTGGCTGAAAATGCGATGGAAGATCGTGGGATTGAGTGTTGGAATACTGGCCTTGAGTGCACTTTTTTCCCGTTATCAGCAGGAAGCCCCCCCCGAATTACCGGATGCGCGAATCAAAGTCTATAAGCAACCCATAGAATTACCGGTTGCGGAACTATCGCAAGCCACTTTGAAGCGGCAGCGTGCCAGGGCACAGCTTCAGGCCCTGAAGCGCGCCAAAAAAACAGATGAGCCCAGCAGAAAGCAAATGGCTTTACTGCAAAAACAACTTGAGCTGTACAAGCGCCTGGAAGACTATGAGCTGAAGCTGAACCTGCACCTGGATGATACAGATTTTGACGCAGCTGCTCTGCGTAAACAGATTCTTCAATTGCAGCAAAGCGCCAGAAAACTCAGGCCATGAACCCATGCAGGCCCAGGCTACCCAACCACCTCGCCCACACAAAGAGCAGGCAACCTATGCAGAAACGAATCAGTATGTTGTTGGGCCTGGTGGCCCTGTTGTCCTACGGACAGCTGAAGGCTCAATGCCCCTTACCGCAGCGGCAAACGCTGGTGTCGGAGCACTTTGAGGCCGGGCTGCCTGCCGGCTGGGAAATACAGCCGGGTACCGGTGGCGGAAGCTGGCGCATAGATTCAGCCGGTTTTGGCGTATATCAAAATCCAGGCAATGGCAAGTGGGCCTACGTGGACGATGAGGCTGCAAACGACATTGGCACAGCCAGCATACTCAGCGCCAGCTATCAGCTCGATGAAAGCCTCACCGCCATTCAGCTCCGCTACAAGCTCAACTTTCAGGAATACGACGGCAGCGGAATTTTCAGGCTGTATGCTTGGGATGGAGGCCAGTGGGTACTCATACAGCGGGAAGAAGAAGACTTTAGCGGTCTGATAGAAATAGACATCAGCGCTCTGGCCAATGAAGCTTTCAGGCTTAAGTTTGAATACGACGATGAAGGTGCCTGGGCATGGGGAATGGGCATAGACGATGTAGAAATCACGGCTTTTAAAGGACTGTGTCACAACGGCTTGTGTGACCGGGGCGAAAGCCCCGAACAATGCCCGACCGACTGTCCATACAACCCGGCCCCCTCTCCCAACTGGGTGCCATTGGGCAAGGACCTTCAGGGAAGGAAAGTTACCTACAAGTACTTCAAGGGCAATACGGCCTGCGACGACTGTTCCCAGTCCATAGAACTGGGGTTTGACTTCAACTTTTTTGGCAAAAATTACCGCACCCTTTACATTAACTCGAATGGCAACCTCACCTTTGAAGCCCCTTTTGTGGAATACACCCCTGAGGCCTTTTGCCTCAAAGGTCCTAAAATGATAGCTCCTTTCTTTGCCGATGCCGATCTGAACGAAGGCGGCAGCATTCGTTACTATCTCGATGAGCACTACCTCGTCGTGAGCTGGCTGGACATGTCTTTTTTTGGTTGCGATCAAAACTGCGACCTCAAAAATTCCTGCCAGCTAATCCTGACCGATGGCAGCGTTAAGCAAATCGGTCCGACGCCCTTACCGGCAGGTTGTACCGTGGTATTTATTTATGGAGACATGCAATGGACTACGGGCAGCTCTTCCGGAGGGCAGCATGGATTTGCAGGTAGTGCCGCTACGGTAGGCATGAACAGCGGGGACGGCCAGCTCTGCCATGACTATGGAACCTTTGATCACGAGGGCTATGATTACTATGGAAATGTGCAGGACCTGGGCTGTAGCCCCAATGGTGTCAGCCATCTGGATCACAGCACCATTTTTATCAATGGTGAAAAGGGAAAGGTCATTGATTTGGAACAGGACCTCAATTTTCAGGCCGTAGCTACTCCCCAGGGCAACCTGCTCAGCTGGACAGGGGGCAGTGAAACAGCCTACTTCTCCGTAGAGCGTGCTGTTGACGGCGCCGGATTTGAAGAAATACACATCATTTTCCCGGCCGACAGTCTGCAGGGCAGCGGGACTTATCGCTTTGTAGATGAAAAAATTGCTGGAAAATGGTGTGTGTACAGGCTGGTTCAGGTAAAGGAAAATGGTACCATTGCCTATTCATCCGAAATTACCGTGCACAATACCTACCAGCCTGCAAGTTCGACCCTGGAGTTGTTGAGCTACGGGCCCAACCCTTTGCAGGAACAGCTGGGTTTGCGGTACGTACTACCCCGTGCCGGCAGGTTGCGCATAGCGCTGGTGGACCTCAGCGGGCGGATGGTTCAGCATCTTGAGGTCGATGGAGAAGAAGGAGAAAACCAGCTCAGCCTGCCTGTAAACAGCCTTCCCGCCGGAATTTATGTACTGAATATGAAGTTTGACGGAAACCAAATAAATGTTAACCTTCTGAAAAAATGAGGCCAAACGGCCTGGAATTCTGGCATTTGAGCAAAAAAGTTAGGGAATAAAGGCGGTTTTTGTATATTATTGTACAAAAACATGTTTGCCATACGATCTTTATTCACCTTAGCACTTATTTTGTTGGTTTTGGGGGGTAATATATACGCCCAGCAACCAAGCGATCCCACCTCTGCGCGAATTTCCCAATACGATACCCTCAAATATCGCAACGGCTTTACCTACATCGGGGAATTACTTAACAAGCGCTACCACGGATTTGGGTTGTTGCTCAATGAGAAAGGCGATACCGTCTATGTGGGCCATTATACCAACGGGATGCGAAACGGAAGGGGGAAATACTTTTTTCGAAACGGAAACATCTATGATGGCGACTGGAAAATGAATAACATGAGCGGTATTGGCAAAATGAAGTTCCACAACGGCGATGTATATGAAGGCCAGTGGGTACATGACCAGAGAAGCGGAAAGGGAATTTATCTGTATCAGAATGGGGACAAATACGAAGGCGACTTTGTGGAAAGCAAAAAACACGGATATGGCATTTTCACCCAAAAGGATCAGGTATATGAGGGATACTGGGAAAATGGATTGCAGCAGGGTGAAGGAAAACTCGTGAGGAAAACCAACGAGTTTACCGAAACTTATAGGGGTATGTTTGACAAAGGTAAATTTCACGGACAGGGGCACTGGATATTGCAAAAAGACAGTGTGCGCACCGAGTACATCGGCAACTGGGAAGTGGGCGAGCGGGTAGGCCCCGGCAAATACATCCTGCAGGAACGCGTGTTTGAGGGAAATTGGAAGATCAATGAAGTGACAGGTAAAGGAACTTGTACCTGCCCGGAGGGAATATATGAAGGAGAAATCAGGTTGGGTTTTTTCCACGGAAAGGGGATGATGAACTACCGAAATGGAGAAAAATATGAAGGCGAATGGGTGAGGGGGAAACGCCAGGGTACAGGTACCCACTGGTATGCCGATGGCAGCATCTATAGCGGCGCCTGGTACATGGACCTGCCCCACGGGCAGGGGGTACTTATAAGGGAGGAAGGAGATACCCTCTCAGGGGGCTTCCAAAACGGAGAATTCATCAAAGTCGAAATGGAAAACCAGCGGGAATAAGCGAACTTCAGCTACTGCTGATGTCAGTAGGCAGGCTGGCGGGAAAATGCGTGCCCAAATTGTAGTGAGGGCTGGAAGTTAAATACTGATGCAGCAAAGCTGAGGGCGTGCCGCTCAGTCCTTCAAAAATACGCATATCTCCAAAATACAAAAAGCTGTCCTGTGCACGGGAGACGGCCACATTCAGCAAATGAACACTTCTATCGAAAAAAAAGGGCAAACCCGCATGGTTTTGGCCATATACAGCTGAGAACAAAATGATGGGACGTTCGGCTCCCTGCAGGGTATGAATGGTACCCGTTTTCATTTTTCTTACATCAAACTGATGTTGTTTCAGCACGCGCCTGAGCAGCCCCCGCTGAGCAGCAAAAGGCGTTATGAGTCCTACCACCTCTTCCACTGGCCTGCCGTACTGAGTTTCTATTTGCTTTTGGTAAAAAGATAGCCACTGCGCAATCTGGTTTGCTTCGTCGCTGTTGAAGCGACTGCCTCCCAGGCTTTGGGAGAAGCCAGCTACGTGGTAATAACCCAGAGGTGGTAAAAATGTTCCCGGATGTTTGCCTCGCATAGGCCTGAGTATTCCCCCGTAGGCAAGCTGGTTGCAGTAGGCAATGATTTCATCATAGCACCTTCTGTGTTCTCTCAGACACAATATCTCCTGTTGTTTTTCTGCAGGAGTTTCCATCGCCATTTTCATGAGGCTGCCCGAGCAGGCCATTTTTCCCGACCGCTTTAATGCATTGATAGCAGTTAGGTCCATCTCATCTTTAATGAGGCCAAAACGCTGCAGGTTGGCTATATCAATTTGGTGCGACACCTTCCAAATAGGCTCAATCTGAAACTCATCGCCCACCACTACGGCTTTTTTCGCCAGGGCAAAGGCTGCTGCTCCCACTTCTGGAGATACCTGCCCGGCCTCATCTACCAGCAGTAGGTCGATAAAGTTGAGCAGGGGAGCGGTAGAATAGCCATCGTTGAAATAGGTAAACTGAAAAAAGCGTGGCAGCATGTAAAAGGTGGAAACCAGGCAGGGAGTAAGCATGGCATAGCGCCGCCATTTTCGCATGACGGCCCCTTTTCCATTGCGCCTGAGTAGGTCGCCTTTGATCATGGGTTCAATATCTTCAAGCCACCTGCCCTCCCAGTAATGTATGGCCAGCATAAAAGCCTGATAGCGGACCTGCTTGTCCAGCCAGTGGGTGATGCCGGCCAGGTCGCCTGTATAAGCCTGCTGCTCCTGCCAGGTATGCAACTGCTCGGCCAGGCCTGCTGCCTGCCTGAGCAATTGGGTCTTTTGGCTGAGTAAAGCATACAAATGCCGGGCTGTTTGCCGGGTAGTAGCAGCATGCAGGCAGCGGTCTCTGAGGGAATGGGGCAAAGGAAATGGGCAAAGCCTCAGCAGGTCTTGCAGCCAAACAGCATGGGTGGATGGGTTCCAGGAACTGTTGAGCAACAACTCACAACTCGCACACAAGAGCTGGAGCAGTTGATGCTCCAGGCGGAAGTAATTAGTGCACAGGCAAATAGAAACCCACAGGGCCCGCCAGGCGCGGTGGCCACCGTATTCCTGCAGCAGGCTTTGTATGCGGCCGGCTGTGCATGCAGCAGCTTCTGCCCCTTCTATGCTTGCCTGGCAATCCATCAACTCCGTTCTTAACCAGTGCGTAGCTTCATTTACCGTCTCAAACTCCTGCCCGGCATACACCTGGCATTGCTCCAGGAAAAAAGAACGGGCTTTTTCCAGGTAGGCAGCCTGCTCAATTTCGGCTGGAAGGCCTCCTCCTTTTATTTTGGTGAAGGATACATCCGCTTCCACCTCCTTGCGACTGGCGGGCAGGTACATGGCATAGGTACGAATGCCGGGCAGCCAGCGGCTAAACAACGCATGCTTGTGCGAAGGGGAGGAACGCAGGCTTTCGAGTATGTTTTTGACGGCCTGGTTATTGGTAGAGGTGGCCACCACCACAGCGGGCTGCCCGCCTTGCAGGGCGCTTTTGACCACAGCATTGGCAACTACAGCCTGCAGCAAGGTGGTTTTGCCGGTGCCGGGCGGGCCTTTCACCGCCAGCAATTCGCCATGTTGCAGCCCCATACACTGGCGCAGGCTCGTGCGCTGGGAGGCCGAAAGGGCAAAACGGCGGCTGAGGTGGGCCAGGGGAAGGGGCAGTTCAGCTGTAGCAGGCGGGGCTTCTCTATCTGGGGTGGGCCCATGTGCCAACCTGAGAAACAGGCGGGGAAGCCTCGGCCTGAAACGCAGCTCATCGTAAAGGCGGATGATGTGGTGGCTGGCTCCACGCACCTGCTCATCGGTAATGAGCAGGCCATCATGGCGTACGAGGTAGCCACTAAGTTTGTAGCTGTGCAGTTGCTGGCCGGTAATTTGCGCAAAAAAATCCGTACAATAAGCCCAGTACATCTCCCAGTCGGGGTATTCCCACTGGCCTTCGGCCAGGGCCTCATCCACTTCGTCCACACTGCTGATGAGGGGAGCTTTGCTGCCCGGCACCAGGGGCTCCAGGGCCGAGCGCAACACACGGGGAAAGGGGTAGGAGGGAGGATAGAGCAGGCCATCTTTTCCCAATATGGCCGGTATCCAGAATGGATATATCTTTTCCTGCTTGTCGCCCACCAGCAAGCCGTGCTCCACTTTTGACAAAATGTAAAAAGGAGCCAGTGCAACATCCACTGCCTGCAGCTTTACGGGGGCTGTCTGCTTTGCATGCTTTCGGCTTTTATTGAGTTGTTGCTCCTTTTTGTGGATTATATCGGCTGCCAGCTCACCGGGAATGCGGCCCTGGGCCATCCACTCCTGCTCCATTTGCAGGCGTGCGCTCGCTTTGTCGATGCGCACTTCCTGGCGGTCGCCATCAGCCAGGCTGTTTCTCCAGTACAAAATCCACTTTTGAGCCGCTTCCATAATCGAAAATTGCCAATAAATGGGACAATTCGCAAATTCTGCGATCCTGATTCAGGCTGGCCCTTCCGCTGCAAGCCCATAGGTGGTATGGCGCAGAAACTGCATAAGGGCATGACGGTTTTTGAGGTGCTGAAGGTGGGCGTAGGTGATGGGGTCTCCAATACTGAGCTGGATGGTTTTGCCCATTTTATTTTTTACCTCATGCAGCAAAAGCGAAAGCCGGAGGGTGAGGTGAAGCTGGCTGGCCCAATGGAAGATGCGGCTGTTTTGGCCATGAAAAAATACTGGTACCACATTGGCTTTTGCTTCATGTATCAGGCGTGCCGTGAAAGTTTTCCATTCTGCATCATGGGCCTTGCCAAAAAGGGAGTAGGAAGTAGAAACTTCCCCGGCCGGAAAAATTACCACCGTCCCTCCTGCCTTTAGTTGTTTTACCGCCCGGTTTTTGGTTTCTATGTTGGTGCGCAGGGCAGTTTTGGTGGGGCTGAAGTCCACCGGCAGCAGGTAGGGCTCCAGTTCCTTTGCCGTGCAAAGTACACTATTGGTCAGGATGTAAAAACTGCCCCTGGCTTCAGTAGCCAGGTGGCAAATAATGAGGCCATCCAGTACCCCAAATGGGTGGTTGGCAATCAGAATCAGGGGGCCTTTTGGGGGAATTTTGGCAAATTGCCGGGAGTCATACTTCAGCTCTATATCCAGGGCCTGCAGGGCCGCTGCCCAGAATGCCCCCCCCTGGCGCTGTTCTTCGTCCAGGGCGTCGTACAAACCCTGAATTTTGTACTTGCCCGTGAGGTATTCCAGGGCCTGGATTAGCTTTTGTTTCAGCCAGGGGTCTTCTGGCGTGGCATAACTCAGGCGGGGAACAACGGGCTTGTTCATACACGGGGATTTTATTCAGAATAATATTTACAAAAGTATTCATTTTTCCGATTTTAGCTGCACAAAATCTCCCCTTACAATCAAAAAAGTTTTGATATATTTGACCCATGAAACCCTTTTTGAACGAAGATTTTCTGCTGCAAACTGCCACTGCCCGTACCCTCTACCACGAACATGCCAGGCATTTGCCCATCATTGACTATCATTGTCATTTGCCGCCAGCGGAGATTGCTCAAAACAGACAGTTTGAAAACCTGACCCGCATCTGGTTGGAAGGAGACCATTACAAATGGCGGGCCATGCGTACCAACGGCGTGGACGAGCGCTATTGTACGGGGGATGCCAGTGATTATGAAAAATTTGAAAAATGGGCAGAAACCGTGCCCTTCACCATGCGAAACCCCCTTTATCACTGGACCCACATGGAGCTACGGCGCCCTTTTGGCGTCAGTAAGTTACTAAACCCCGACACAGCACGGGAAATTTATACCCATTGTACGGAGCAACTTCAGCTGCCCGAATTCAGTGCCCAGGGGTTGATGAAGCAGTTTGCCGTTGAGGTGGTATGCACCACCGACGACCCTGCCGATACCCTGGAGCACCATCTGCAAATTCGCGAACAGGGTTTTGACATCAAGGTGCTGCCTACTTTCAGACCCGATAAATGCATGATGGTAGAAGACCCGCCAGCATATAACGCTTATCTTGACAAACTCGGGCAGGTGGTGGACCAGTCCATTGATCACTTCATCGACCTGCTGGATGTACTCAAGCAGCGAATCGATTACTTCCACCAGATGGGCGGGCGCCTTTCAGACCACGGGTTGGAAACCATTTATGCCGAGGATTATACCGATGATGAGATCAATTATCTTTTCCACAAAGTGCGGCTGGGGCACCGCCTGGAGCCCCTGGAGGTACACAAGTTTAAATCGGCTGTATTGGTTCATCTGGGGCAAATGTATCACGAAAAGGGCTGGACACAGCAGTTTCATCTGGGCGCCCTGCGCAACAACAATTCCCGCATGATGCGCCTGCTGGGCCCCGACACTGGCTTTGACTCCATAGGCGACTTCGAAATTGCCCGGCCCTTGGCCCGCTTTCTCGACCGGCTGGACACTGACAACCGCTTACCGCAAACCATTTTGTACAACCTCAATCCCCGCGACAATGAGGTAATGGCCACCATGGCCGGCAATTTTAACGATGGCTCCATTCCCGGAAAGGTCCAGTTTGGTTCGGCCTGGTGGTTTCTCGATCAAAAGGACGGAATGGAAAAACAAATGAATACCCTCTCCAACATGGGGTTGCTGAGCCGCTTCGTGGGCATGCTCACCGACTCCCGGAGCTTTCTTTCTTACCCACGCCACGATTATTTTCGCCGTATTTTGTGCAACCTTATTGGAAATGATGTAGAGAATGGGGAACTTCCCCATGATCTCAACTGGCTGGGACAAATGGTGGAGGATATTTGCTACTACAACGCAAAGGATTATTTCAAATTTTAATTCAATCTAACTCAACGAAAACATCCTTATGGCGAAGATTGTAACCTTTGGAGAGATTATGCTTCGCCTGGCTACTCCGCGTTTTTTGCGTTTCAGTCAGGCATGCAGTTTTGATGTAGTCTATGGTGGCGGTGAGGCCAATGTAGCCGTTTCGCTGGCCAATTACGGCCTGGAGGCCTGCTTTGTAAGCCGACTTCCCGATAATGACATTGGAAAAGCGGCCCAAATGAGCCTGCGAAAATACGGGGTAGATACCCGCCACATCCTCTGGGGAGGGGAGCGCCTGGGAATTTATTTTCTGGAAAGCGGGGCCGTGAGCAGGGGAAGTAAGGTGGTGTACGACCGGGCACATTCGGCACTTTCCACCATAGAGCCGGGCAGCGTGGACTGGGACACTGTACTGGATGGAGCAGACTGGTTTCACTGGACGGGGATTACGCCTGCCATTTCTGCCGGCACGGCTGCTGTGTGTCTCGAAGGCATACGCGCTGCCAATGCCCGGGGCATTACCGTTTCCTGTGACCTGAACTACCGCAAAAAGCTGTGGAAATACGGCAAAAAACCCCATGAGGTAATGGAGGAAATGGTGGCTGGCTGCGACATCATTCTGGGCAATGAAGAAGATGCCGAAAAAGTTTTTGGCATAGAGCCCGAAGGCGTGGACATCACCAAAGGGGAAGTAGAGGCTGCTGCTTACCAGTCGGTATGTGAGCAACTGATGAGCCGCTTTCCGCGGGCCAAAAAGGTCATCATCACCCTCAGGGGATCCTTTAGCGCCAGCCACAATAGCTGGTCGGGCGTGCTCTGGGACGGAAACCAGCTCTATCAGGCTCCCACTTACCAGATTACCCACATCGTGGACCGGGTTGGCGGCGGCGATTCCTTCATGGGCGGGCTGATCTATGGCTTGCTCACCTATCCCGGCGACGACCAGCGTGCCCTGAATTTTGCCGTGGCGGCCTCTTGCCTCAAGCATACCATTCATGGCGACTTTAACCTCGTTACGGTGGAAGAAGTGGAAAAACTCATGTCTGGAGATGCTTCCGGCAGGGTGAGCAGATGAGGGATGCAGGTCGAAGATGCCATAAAGGTACTGAAAGTCCCACAAGGGGACAGCAGTGCAACAGAGGCTCCTTGAAGGAGGTGCAGGATGCTTCCTGTATCAATCGTTTTTATTAACCAGTTCGTATTTCATTATTCGCAATTAACAACATGGCATTTTTTAGCAGAATTCAAGTAGCGATACAAATGGAGGCATCGGGTTTGATGCCGGTATTCTACCACCCTGATCTGGAGGTAGCCAAGGCGGTGATAAGCGCCTGTTACCGTGGAGGCATACGCCTGATGGAGTTTACCAACCGGGGCAACTTTGCCCAGGAGGTGTACGCAGAGCTGCGCAAGTTTGCCCATCGCGAACTGCCCGAAATGATTTTTGGCATTGGCTCGGTAGTAGATGCCGGCACTGCCTCCCTGTATATACAGCTGGGGGCCGATTTTGTCGTATCCCCCATTCTCAACCATGACATGGCCAAGGTGTGCAACCGGCGAAAAATCCTTTGGGTGCCCGGATGCGGCTCTCTTTCGGAAATCAACCAGGCAGAAGAATGGGGAGCAGAAATCGTGAAGATATTTCCGGCCTCGGAGGTAGGCGGCCCCAGCTTTGTAAAAGCCATTAAAGGCCCCTGTCCCTGGACCAGCATCATGCCCACAGGGGGGGTGGCTCCCACGCGCGAAAACCTCAAAGCCTGGTTTGATGCAGGCGTGAGCTGCGTGGGCATGGGCTCTAAGCTCATTACCAAGGACATTTTGCAGCGCAAAGCCTTTGACGAGCTGGCCGAACACGCCCGCAATACCCTGGAAATTATCAGGGAAGTAAGAGGTAAGTGAAACCTGAAAATAGGAAGGTGGAAATCAAGGCTGTTTTTTCGCCTTCCTAAAATTCAAACTGCCGGTACTGCGCTATCTGCTCCTTTGAAGAGCTACCAAAAGGTATTTTGACGTAGTGCCCACTAGGCATAATCAGTACCTTGGTGGGATAGCTGTTCACTCCAAACAGGCCTTCCACTTGCCCGTCGGACATGCATACGGGCAGGGAGTATCCGCGTCTGTTCATAAAGTTGAGTACGGCTTCCCGATTATCGCGGTAGGCAATGGTCATGAAGGTGAGGTTTTCCCCTTCCTGCTCATACAATTCCTGCAGTTTGGGCATCTCGGCCACGCAGGGCCTACACCAGGTGCCCCAGAAGTCGATAAATGCCCATTTTTGTGCAAGGCTTTGAGAGCCAAAGGCGTTGCCCTGCAAATCCTCCAGCTGAAATTCGGGTATTTTGGGCAGATATTCATCCAAAGCCTGGTGAAAAAACTGCCTGAAATCCTGGCCGGGTCTGGTTTCTTCAAATAAAGCCTTGAGTTTTGGGTAATAACCGGGCTGGTTGATTGCCAGCTCCGCCATAGAGGTTAGGAATTTGCTTTTTTGGCCTACTTGGGTTAGAATGTCAAAATATGCAGGGGTATATTCCTCTTTCCCATTGAGAAACAAGCGTTCATATCCATAAGTGTATGGACGGCTTCTGTCTGCACGGTCAGGGCTGTAACTACTGGCCAGATAGCGCTCGCCGGGAAAACTTGTGTTTTGTTCAATCCACTCATATTGAAATTTTTGCCCTGGCACCAACTGAAGGAAGAGGGAGGTTTGTGCTGTACAGATGCTCACGGAGGGGAAGTACAACAACAGTAGCCAATAGAATAGTTTACTTTTCATGATATTGGGGGTATTAATTCAGTTGTTCATGAGGAAATGTTTCTTCAAAAATACACTACGAATATAAAAATAAATATCCTTTCAATTCAAGAAAGTCTTTATACTCCTGTGATACTTTTGTGATATGCTTTACGGAAATTTGAAACAATCATTCACCCATTATCAATCCCAAAAACATGAATGTATTCAAATTTTTACTCATCCTGCTAGGTTTCATCAGCTATGGCCTACCGGCCATTGCCCAATGCGACGGGGGAAGTGTTCAGACCTCAGATGGACAGACGACTGTATATACCTGTCCGGGGGACAGCATGCCGGATGTACTGAGTTTTCAACATAGCACCAGTACACCCGATGTGAGCTATGCCTACGTGATTACTGATACCAATGGCGTCATTTTGGGTTTGCCACCTGCCAATGAGCAGAACTTCGAAGGAGCCGGTCCGGGCACCTGCCTCGTATGGGGGCTTGCCTACACCGGTAGCATTACGGCTATGCCGGGAGATACCGCTACGGCCATCAACCTGTCCGACGGCTGTTTTGATCTTTCGGACAACGTTATCACTGTAATCCGGGATATGCCGGATGGTGGGACCGTATCCACCGCCGAAGGGGATACCCT
>RFHT01000758.1 GCA_003696835.1 Bacteroidota bacterium | reverse complement strand
GGCTTGTCGTACTCATCTATGAGCACCACCACTTGCCGGCCCTTTTGGGAAGCTTTCTCCAATAGCTCTGCAAACTTCTGGTCGTACACACTTCTTTCCAGAGAAATTCTCAAAGAAGCAGCCATCGCCTCCAGTTTTTCATCCAGTGCTTTAGCAAGCCCCATGGTTTTATAGCCTATGTTGCTAAAAGAAAAATGCAGCACCGGATGAGGCTCAAAGTCGTAGTGTTTTTCTATCCATAACCCTTCAAACGGTTCCCGCTCGCCCTGAAACAAATACTTCAGCGTAGAAACCAGCAGGGATTTGCCAAAGCGCCTTGGACGGGAAAGGAAGTAGTATTTGCCCGACTGAGCCAGATGAAAGATTTCCCGGGTCTTATCCACATAAAGAAACCCTCCTCTGCGGAGTTCATGGAAATCCTGTATGCCAATGGGATATTTTTTCATAGGGATAAAAGTACGAAAAAGTTCGAAAAGGCAGAAGTCTGGCGACTTCGGATAAACCAAAAGGCCCCCATTTGCCCTTCTATTCTCCCAGTTTTTTGGACAACTCTTCCAGCCGCTTTTTTTCCTGTTTGCTCAACTGCTGATAGCCCACTTCCTGTACCTTGTCCAGTAGCATGTCCAGCTCGGCCTGGGGGCTCAGGCCCGGGCGGCTACGGCCAGGCGGGGCTTTACGCGAGGTTTTGATTTCCTCTTTGACTTTGCTCAGTTCATAGCGAAAAAAGTTGGGGATCCACAGTATATGGGGACGTGTAACCAACAGGTACAAAAACACACACACCGGCACCAACAGCAGCAACACCAGCCACAAGCGGCTGAAAAATACGGCCGGCATAACCACCAGGGGAAGCAAAATACCCACTATGGCTCCTCCCAAATGGGCTTCGTGGCCGATCATATCTTTTTGTGACTTGATGCCATAAATGGAAAACAGCATAAACCCCAGGGCAAACAACCAGCCGGGAATAAACCACACCCGTATATCGGGAAAGAGGATGATGCTGAACATCATCACCCCACTCACGGCCCCCGAAGCGCCCACTGCCCGGTAATCGCCGTGATGGCGGTGGATGTAAAGGGCCAGCAGATTGCCCCCCACCAGGCTTAGCAGATACAGCAGTAAAAAAATGCCTGTGCCCAGCATCCCCAACTGATTTTCCAGGATGAAAAGCACATTTTTACCGAATAAATAAAAAGCAAACATGTTGAAGGCGAAGTGCCACCAGTGCACATGCAAAAAACCCGAGCTAATCAGCCGGCCATAGTCTTTGCCTAGCAGGATGGGGTCTGTTTTGAACAGATACCTTTCAAAAAATGTACGGCTCTGCAACCCCTTATAGGTAACATAGCCATTGAGGAGGATGATGAGCAGTATAACGAGATTAACGGTTTCCATTGTTGCCACCAAGGGTTTTGCATACCTTCAGTTGCGGCGCCTGGCCGCAATTGACAAGCATGCTTAAATGTGAGGCTAAGGAACGCTCAAAACATAACGGCTTCATTTCGCTTGCTCTTTCGGGCTGAGTCTGCCTTACAAACCTCCTCGGTTAAGCCGTTAAACCCCGGTTTTTGTGCCTTTACTCATCCCAAAATTCCGGCGCGAACATGAACCTCTATTTTTTTTCGTGCTCCTTAGTTTTAATTTTTAACTATATCGTACCTTTTTATTTCTGATATTTTATAATTGCCAATACTATCCATTGGCAATGAAACAAATCCATCTTTGGAGCTATCTGGTTTGAGGCAATTAAAATGTAAATGCTCTGTATTAGTTTGACCAGTCATTCCAGCCAGTCCTATAGCTTGCCCTCTATGTATTGAATCTCCAACTTCAACGAAACTTCCCTTATATTGTAAATGAGCGTATTGAGTAAATAAACCCGATGAAGGCTCATATATTGTGATGAAATTGCCATACGGCTTCCATTTTTTTCCCTTTCCACCATATTGATAATCTTCAATTACTCCTACCACATACCCCCCAGTAGCAGCACAAATTGTATCGCCAATACCCAGATCAAAATCTAACGCATATCGAGATGTATTTAAGTTATGAGTAGGTGTAGAATTATATCCCTGAATTAATTTATAGGTTCGATTTTTGGGAAATGGCAAATCTACTTTTGTAGCTGTTACTTCCCTTGAAGGGTCGCCTAGCTTTGCCGAAAAATAGATTGGGGGTCGTATTTCATTTGTTTCATAATTAATAACTGTATCAGCCATTGATTCAAGACTTATTGGATTATATTGTTGCAGGTAGGAATTGAAGGTCGGGTCTTCGCTTTTTACCCAAATTCGAACAGGACATCTCAGGGGGTTTTTCATGATGATGTGTACCCCATTATCAACATATTCATAGTCTAAATTCAATGAAGTTTGGCTTAGTTTTTTCTTAGGCAGCTTATTGACATTGCACCCTAAGATGAGGACAATAATTGTAATTGCGTATTTCATATTCAATCAATTGAGTCCTGCTTTATTACATACGCAAAGACCTGCCTTTTGGCTTCAACTTATTCCGTTGCTGCTTTGTTTGTTTCGATCAGGGGCTCTGCCTCTTGGGGGGGCGGTTGTTTCGCCGGATAACAATCCGGATTGTTGAGCCGGTCAAAGGCATGCATACGCTTCAGTTCATTGGGGTCCACCTTATCGGAACCTTTGTCCAGGTCTTCCAGCACCTGAATGAGCTTGATGAGGGCTGTGCCCAGGTTTTTGAGCTGCTGCACCCGTGCATCGTATTTGGCATCCACCACCACGTCCAGGTTGGTAAACAAAGCATCGAGGCGCTCCATCCACCTGTCGGTGGCAGCAGCCCGGGCCGTAGCAGCCAGGTTCTTCTTTTTCCTGGTGGGCAGCTTTTTGTCCGACTTCCACTCTGCTTCGGCCAGCACATGCAGGTAGAGGTCTTCAAATTCCTGAAAGCCCATAATTTCAAAGCGCCTTCTGCTGTTTTCTCTGTCCACCGGCAGCAACATCATGTCGCCTATAGCCTGCTGCCAGTCGCGGTAAATCCATGCCTCGGTACGGGAGATGGCCCGTATGGCCGTTTTGGTATGGGCAAGAATCAACTCCTCATCCGGTTCATAAGCCTCCACCATATCGCAGATCATGTGGCCCACTTTGAGCAGCAATTTCCCCTGTGCCTCCTCGCTCAGCTGGTAGGCGTAGTTCACATCCTCTTCTCCCAAAGCATCCCAGATCAGCTGGCGTATGCCAGCTTCGAGGTGGGAGCGGTCGCGCTCATCCAGTTCGCTGATGTCTATCTGCCATTTGTCGGCCAAATAATTGAGGCGTGCCCCCTCCATGTGCTGGCTTTCGGCCAGGGCCTCCCGCACCCCTTCTATGCTGTCGATCACTTCGCGGTAGCGGTTGCGGTCCTTGAGCTCCATGCCGGCCAGCTCACGCCTGATGGTCTGCATCCAGCCCAGCACCACGGCCAGCCGGTACAGGGTGCTGATGTAGCGATACTGGTAATAGGGGTTGTTGGGCGCAATTTCCATCAAAAATTTTCGCTTTCGCTCAAAAATCTCCATCAGGCGCTTGTAAAGAGTAAAAGAGGCCAGCAGCAGCGGGTCGGTATAGGTTTTGAAAGCTTCCAGTTTTTGCTCACTGGAAGCTTTTTGCTCACGCCAGTTATCGATCAGCTCCTTGATGACAAACAACATGGCCGTGGTGAGGGTGGCAATCAGGGCGGTGGTAATTTCTGTGGGAAGACCAAACATGAATGACGCTGGTTTTGGTGAAACGTGCCCTATAATATCCAAAATTTTGGACAAGCTTATCAAATTATGGCAAATTATTGGCTCTGCATGTAAGCCTGGAAGGAACTTTTGGAAAGAAGTTCCTACCGGGTGTCGGCTTTTTCCTTTATTTTGCAGCCAAAAACAAGCCATGTTGCATATACTCGATCTTCATTTTCAGGTTCCCAACTCCATTGCGGCCTTTGTGGTGGAAACCTCAGAAGGGCCGGTACTGGTGGAGTGCGGCCCGCACTCGGTTTTTCCCCACCTGAAGGCGGGGGTACAAGGGCTGGGCTACCGCATGGAAGACATACGGCACCTGTTTCTTTCTCACATACATTTCGACCATGCGGGTGCTGCCTGGGCCCTGGCCGAACTGGGTGCCCAGGTGTATGTACACCCCGTGGGCTACCCGCATTTGCTGGACCCCGCCCGCCTCTACAACTCGGCTAAGCGCATTTATGGCGATCAGATGGAACGCCTATGGGGTCTGATGAAGCCCATTCCTGAAGCACAGTTGGTGGCCGTAGCAGATGGCCAGACCATCACCGTAGGCGATCACCACTTCCGGGCCTGGCATACGCCGGGCCATGCCACCCACCACATTGCCTGGCAAATGGGTGAGACCATATTTACCGGCGATGTGGCCGGATGTTCTATCAATGGCGGCCCGGTGGTGCCGCCCTGCCCCCCTCCCGACATTAATCTCGAAGACTGGACCCACTCCATAGATAAGCTGCTGGCCCTGCAGCCCCGCCGCCTTTACCTTACCCACTTTGGCGAGGTAGGCCAGGTGCAGCCACACTTTGAGGCACTCAAACACATTATGTGGGACTGGGCCAACTGGATACGCCCCCACTTCGATGCTGGCCGCAGGCCCGAGGAGGTGGTTCCCGCCTTTCAGGCTTATACCAACCAACAATTGCTGGACGCCGGCCTGGACCAGGAAGCCATTGCCAAATACGAGGCCGCCAACCCCGCCTGGATGAGTGTGGCAGGGCTGATGCGTTACTGGAAAAAACGGAAGGAACAAATCGGTTCCTGAGCAATTCTATGGTTTACACTTGAAGCAGAACACGGTGAAAAAAGTCCTCATGATTCTGTATTACTGGCCGCCCAGCGGGGGCGCCGGTGTACAAAGATGCCTCAAGATGGTGAAGTACCTGCGCGACTTTGGCTGGGAACCCATCGTTTATACCGCCGAAAATGCCCATTACCCCATCATAGACCCCAGCCTGGAGCAGGACATTCCCCCCGGACAGGTGGTGCTCAAACACCCGATTTGGGAACCCTACGAGCTCTATAAGCGATTTGTGGGCAAGGGAAAAGACAGCCGCGTGTATTCGGGTTTTTTGGCCGAAGACAAAAAGGCCTCCTGGACCGAGCGCCTTTCGATATGGATACGGGGCAACTTTTTCATTCCCGATGCCCGCAGATTTTGGATAGGGCCCTCCATCCGCTATTTGAAGCAATACCTCAGAGAAAACCCTGTAGATGCCATCTTTTCCAGTGGGCCGCCACACAGCGTACACCTCATTGCCAAAGGCATAAAGGAGGCCACGGGCCTGCCCTGGCTGGCCGATTTTCGCGATCCCTGGACCAACATTGACTTTTACGACCAGCTCAGGCTCACCAAATGGGCCGACCGCCGGCACCGCAGGCTGGAGCGCTCTGTTATTGAAACGGCCGACCAGCTGAGCACGGTGAGTTGGGTGTGGGCCGATGAATTCCGCCAAATGGGCGCCCGGCAGGTGGAGGTGATCACCAATGGGTTTGACCACGAAGATTTCGCCTTTGAGCCCCAGCCCCTGGAGGAGGGTTTTCTCTTCAGCCACATCGGCTACCTCAATGCCGACCGCAACCCGCCGGCCCTGTGGAGGGCTTTTGGTGAATTGTGCGAGGAGATTCCCGCCATCAGGGAAGTGCTCAGGCTGCGCTTTGTGGGCAAAACCGATGTGCAGGTGTTTGAACAAATCAAAGCAGCAGGCCTGGAGGCCCTTACCGAGAAACGCGCTTACCTCCCCCACCACGAAGCCATCCGCCTGCAGGCGCGTTCGCCCGTGCTCATCCTGCCGGTCAATAATGTGCCCAACGTGATGGGCCACATTCCGGGAAAAACCTTTGAGTACCTGGCTTCCCGCAGGCCCATCCTCTGCATTGCTCCCGAAGCCAGCGACCTGGCACGCATCATCACCACGGCCGGAGCCGGGGTGGTATGCCACTTTGAGGACAAGGAAAAAATGAAGCGCGAAATTTTCAAACTCTACCAGCGCTACAAAAAGAACCAGCTCAGCGGCTCCACCACCGACCTCAGCGTTTATACCCGTAAGCATGCCACCGGCCAGGTGGCTGGCTTGCTGAACAAGCTTGTTCAGCATTGAGGGATTTGGGGTTTTTTCAATGAAAAAAAATGATTAGATTGAAGGGGAATAGCAGGCAGAAATTTAGCCAACCAGACCATTAGAAGAACGTATATAAACTCATGACACGCTTTGAGCATCTGACAAAGGAAATGCAGGAACTGGTGCCTTTCCGCATCAAGTACAAAGACGAAAGCTGGGAAATGCAACTGCTTGCGGCTTTTTCTGCACCTTTTTGTCCTACCTTTCTCACCGAATACACCACCGTCATAGGCAGCACCATTTACTTTCCCAGCCGGGAATACCTGCTGCACCGCAGCGACCGGGCCGAGCGCGTGCTGGCCCACGAAGTGGTTCACCTGCTGGATGCCGAGCGGTTCAGCGAGCCGGTGTTTATGGGGGCCTATCTGTTCCCTCAAATACTGGCCCTGGGGGTGCTTACCTTTCCCCTGCTGGGATGGTGGTCCCTGCTCTTTTTGCTCTTTCTGCTGCCGCTGCCTGCCCCTTTCCGCTTTTACTTTGAAAGCAGAGCCTACGCCATAGATGTGCTCACTGCCCATCCCCACGACCGCGAGCTGGTACTTGAATGGGCCGTTGAGCAGTTTTGCGGCTGGAATTATTACAAAATGTTTCCCTTCCGCAACTGGGTGAGGCGCAGCATTATGCACTGGGTTGCCCAAACCGAAAAAGGCAAAGATCAGGCCCTGCTCAAGGTATTACTCATTTACGAAATGGCGGTGGAGTCCTGAAGGCCCGCCTACACCGGCTGCACACCTTACTTCTTCCAACGGGATATTCCTACACATCTATGAAGCGAACGTTGCTCTTTTTGCTCTTCCTTAACTTGTTTGGTTTCCTTTCTGCCCAAAGCGGCTCCGACCTTTTTCACCTCAAAGCAGCTCCTGCTGCTACGCAGCAGCAGGGAGTGGCCGTTTTTACGCAGCCCCCTGCCCGTCCACCCAGGGCCATGGCCGAATGGGAGGAGGTGGAGTACCTGCTCATCAGTTGGGTGCAGTACCCCTTTACCCTGCGCGAAATTGTGCGCCACGCCCAAAAGCACTGCAAGGTGCTCATCCTCTGTGCCGATTCCCTGGTGGTGCATACCTTTCTGCTGCAGGGAGGAGTGGTGCCCCAGCGGGTTTCCTACCTGCAGGCCTACCCCAACAGCGTTTGGATACGCGACTACGGCCCCCAGTGTGTGTATGCCAACGACCTGGACTCCCTCATGCTGGTGGACTGGCTGTACAACCGCCCCCGCGAGCGGGACGACCACCTGCCCTACCTCATCGGGCAGCGCCTGGGTCTGCCCGTGCTGGCCACTACCCACCCGCCCTACGACCTGGTGAATACCGGTGGCAACTTCCTCACTGACGGCCTGGGCACTGCCTTTGCCACCCGCCTGGTACTACAGGAAAACGACCAGCAGGGTGCCTACAACCTCATGGAAAAAACCGAAGCCCGCGTAGATGAAATTATGCGGCGATTTATGGGCATCAGGCGTTACATCAAGCTGCCCATGCTGCCCTATGACCGCATTCACCACCTCGACATGCACATGAAGCTGCTGAATGAGGAAACCCTGCTGGTGGGGCAGTACCCCAAAGGCATAGCTGACGGCCCCCAGATTGAGGCCAATCTCAAATACCTGTTGGCTCATTACCACAGCCCTTTTGGTACGCCCTACCAGGTGGTGCGCATTCCCATGCCCTCCCAAACCGGCAAATACCCCGACAACCAGCAGGCTGAGTACCGTACCTATACCAATGCGGTGTTTATCAATCGTCTCATTTTGGTTCCCCAATACAATTGCATGGATGATTTTGAGGCATTGGCCATTTACCGCAAGCTGTTTCCCGGCTATGAGGTGGTGGGCATAGACGTGACGCCCCTCATACAATCGGGGGGTGCCCTGCACTGCGTAACCCAAACCATAGGCGTGCGCCAGCCGCTGCGCATGGTACACCAGCCGCTACGACAAGTGCGGGGCTGGAAGGAGAGGGTGAACATTGAGGCCGAAATTGCCCATGCATCAGGCATAGCCTATGCACGCATCCACTACGCCACCGACCAGCACGGTTTTCGGGTGGCAGAGATGCAGCAGCAGCCGGGCAGCCACCGCTGGGTGGGCGAAATTTCCCTGCCTGCCGGAGCACAGCAGCTTTACTATTACCTGGAGGCAGGCGCAGCCAATGGCAACATGCGCGTATTGCCCCTGGGTGCCCCTGCCGGTGCCTGGCAGGTCAATATCCTACGGGAAGAGGTGTATCGCTAATGTATGAGCAATTTTTTCACCGCATCAAAGCCTTTGCCTTGCAGGCGCAGCAGGTACATTCCCGGCTGCAAACGGGGCAGCTGCCAGCCTAGCTGCCGGGCGCCGGGAGCAAAAAGCCCTGGCAGGGCTTCGGCTGCCAACTGCCTGCCCTGCAGGTCGTACAGGCTGAGATGCAGGGGCGTAGCCGCCTCCAGTTCCAGACTGATGTTGACCACCGAGCTGGCCGGATTGGGATAGAGCTTCCAGGCCTGTAATGCACCCGGGGAAGGAGCAAGCAAATCCGTGGTCACCCCCTCAAAGGCATACAGCATGGCCAGGCCCTGATCGCCGCGGGCATTCTTTTTCCCAATGATGTAAAAATCTTTTTCCACCAGGTGAAAATCAAAACTATTGGCAATGCGGCCAGTGTTGCCTATGATGGAAACGTCCTGCCAGCTGCCCTGGGCGTCGCGCCGCGTGAGGCGGATTTCGTCAAATACATCGGAAAAGTTGTACACAATCCAGGGCCGGTCTTTGGCATCGAGCAGCAGACGGAAGGGATTGCCCAAAAAGCTCACCCCTCCCTCCCTGGCCACTTGTAGCTGCCAGCCACCGTCTTTCTGCTCTGCCAGCACAATCTGGTTGCTGAAGGCATTGCGAAAGGCAAGCACGGGGCGGTTGAGGCTGTCGGTGAGCAATTCTATTTGCTCGGGCTGATAGGCAAAGGCCTCCGTAATGGAGCTTAGCTGCCAGGCTCCTCCCGGGGGCTGAAAAGCGTACTTCAACCGCTGGTTGATGGCATCGGAATAAGCCAGGTGTTTGTTGCCCTGGGCATCGATGTGCAGCTTGGGGTCAAGGCCCACAATGGGGCTGCTGTCGTCCAGGGTTTGTACCAGCCATTGGCTGCCGCCGGCAGAACGGGCGTACTTGAGGCTGCCCGTGGCCAGGTCGAAATAGACCAGGAAGAGGCTGTCGGCCCGGGCAGCCAGGTCGATGTCGCGGGCCTTGCTGTTGCCGTCCACCAGCTGGCTTTGCCAGCCACCGGGGGTTTTGCAGGCAAATTTCAATTCTTCTGTAGCCTGAAATACATAAGCCGCACAAGCCTGTCCCTGGCCGTTCTGGGTCATGGCAGCTTCCTTGACCTTTTTGCCGGCCACATCTACGCCTTCATACGTCCAGTTTCCGTCGGTGCGCTTCCCGTAAAACAACTGGTCGCGCCATTCTTCTGTAAACACCATCTCTATATCGTCCCTGCCTGGCTCAATGCGCTGCACCCGGGAGTGGAATGCCCGGCCGCGCTTTTCCTGTATGCTGGCAGGCCGGTGCTGCCATTGGGCATGCAGCCTGCTGCGGGAAGAGAGGATCTGAAAGTCTTTCTGTGCATCGTAAGTGAGCACGTAGAGGCTGTCGCCAAAGCTGGCAGTTTGAAGCGGGCTTTGGATATTGACCTCCAGCAGGGTGTCGGTGGACCAGCTCTGGCCGGCGTCGGCGGAAAATTTGATCGCCACAGCGGCATTTTTGAGGTCGTAGTAGGCAATGCCAATGTGCTGGTCGTCTGTGGAGGTGATGCTGAAGTTATTGCGCAGCTGCCCATCCCGTGGAATGACAAAATCAAAATGGTAGGGGGTATAGGTACTACTGCCCAGGGAATCGATCACAATGCGTGTGTAAAAAAAGGTGCGCCGTATCTTGGGGCTGATGTCGTTGAAGCCATAGAGGTCGGAGACGCCATAGACGAGGTGCAGCACCGAGTCGTTGGGGTTAATCATGTCCATGAAGTCAAAGGTTTCCCTGAACTGGTTGCTGCCGCCGGAATTTTTGACGGTGCCCAGTCGCTGCAGGGAGTCCAGCACGGTATAGCTCCAGGAGGAGAGGTCGTTGGGTTCAGAGCGAAACAGCAGCAGTTGGTGGTTGTGCACCGAG
>RFHT01000102.1 GCA_003696835.1 Bacteroidota bacterium | reverse complement strand
TAATTCGAGCATCTCATATTAAACCTTGGAAAGATGCTAATGATAAAGAGCGATTAGATCCGTATAATGGTCTTCCTTTAATTGCTAGTCTTGATGCCTTATTCGATGCTGGATTAATTAGTTTTAAATCATCTGGGGAAATGATTACATCTTCTTCCTTATCAGAATCGGAAAAAGAAATTTTCGGGCTACATGAATTATTCTTGACTATGCAGCCTCATGAAAAAACCATTAGCTACTTGGCTTACCATCGTGAAAATGTTTTTAAGGAGTGAACCAATTTATGGATGGCCAGAATAAGACGAAATATTAAGGGGTTTATATGTTCTTCTTGGAGAGGGAAGCCCAAGATTAAATCTTATTTTCATCCTTGCATTTGTTTGAATACTATCCGAAATTATACCCAATCCAAACACCTATAACCCCAACCTCATGTCCATTCTCATCAAAAATGGAAGAATCATTACCGCTGCCGACGACTACCGGGCAGATATTCTCATTGAAGGGGAAAAAATAAGTGCCATAGGGCATAACCTTAGTGTACCGGGCGCCATGGAAATTGACGCCAGCGACCGCCTCGTTTTCCCCGGTGGCATTGATCCACATGTACACCTGGATATGCCCTTTATGGGCACTTTTTCCAGCGACGATTACGAGTCGGGCACCCGTGCAGCCCTGCATGGCGGAACGACCATGGTCATTGACTTTGTGCTGCAAACTCAGGGAGATTCCCTTTATTCGGCCCTCAAAACCTGGCAGCAAAAATCGGAGGGCAAGGCTCTGGGCGACTATTCCTACCACATGGCCATAACCGACTTTAACGAACACACCCGCAAAGAGCTGAAGCCGCTCATAGAGGAGGAGGGCATCACTTCCTTTAAAACCTTTATGGCCTACAAAGGCGCCCTGATGATAGACGACGGGCAGATGGTGGACCTCATGCAGGAAGTCAAAAAGCTGGGCGGCATGGTGACGGTACATGCCACCAATGGCGACATGATCGATAAGCTCATCGCCAAACACCGGGCTGAGGGGAAATTATCGCCGCTCTACCACTACCTCTCCCAACCCGAAATCACCGAAGCCGAGGCTTCGGGCCGCTTTGTGGACATGGCCTGGTACACCGGTGTGCCGGCCTACATCGTGCACCTCACCTGCGAGGGCGCCCTCAACCAGGTGCGCGATGCCAGCAAGCGCAACCAGAAGGTATTCGTAGAAACCTGCATACAATACCTGCTGCTGGATGCTTCCCTGTATGAAAAGGACTTTGAAGGAGCCAAATGGGTGATGAGCCCGCCTTTGCGCCAGCCCAAAGACCAGCAAACCCTCTGGGCAGGCATCAACCAGGGCCTGGTACAGGTGGTGGCCACCGACCATTGCCCCTTTATGTGGGAACAAAAACAAATGGGGAGAAACGATTTTTCCAAAATCCCCAACGGACATCCCGCCCTGGAGCATCGCATGGAGCTGTTGTTTTCCGAAGGGGTACACAAGGGACGCATCAGCCCCAACACCTTTGTAGCTGTTTCTTCCACCAATGCCGCCAAAATCTTTGGCATGTACCCCCGCAAAGGCTGCATAGCCGTGGGCGCCGACGCCGACCTGGTTATATTTGACCCCAATCACCGCCATACCCTTTCGGCCAACACCCACCACATGAAGGTGGATTACTCGGCCTACGAAGGCTGGGAGGTCACCGGCAAGTGCGAAACGGTGCTGCTGCGCGGTAAAGTGGCCATCGACAAAGGCGAAGTGCTGGTGGAAAAAGGCTACGGACAGTTCATCAAACGCGCCAAAGTGTCCAAGGTAGTGTGAGCATATTTTGGCCACGAAGCTCACGAATCATGTTTCCATTCGTGTCATTTGTGCCATTCATGGCAATCATTCATTCCTCTAATCCTCTAAACCCATGCCCAGAATCATCAAATCCGGTCTGATTCAAATGAGCCTTCCCATGACAGAAGGGGAGGGCAGCATTCCCGAAATCATGCAGGCCATGGAAAGCAAGCACATTCCCTTCATTGAACGTGCAGGCGAGCAGGGAGTGCAGATTTTGTGCCTGCAGGAAATTTTCAATACGCCCTATTTTTGCCCGGGGCAGGATGCCAAATGGTATGCTTCAGCCGAGCCGGTACCCGGCCCCACCATTGAGCGCATGCAGGTATATGCCAAAAAGTACAGCATGGTGATGGTGGTGCCCATATTTGAAAAAGAGCAGGCCGGGGTGTTGTACAACACTGCTGCCGTAATCGATGCCGACGGCAGCTACCTGGGCAAGTACCGCAAGAATCACATCCCGCATACCTCCGGTTTTTGGGAGAAGTTTTTTTTCAAACCCGGCAACCTGGGCTACCCCGTGTTTCAGACGCGCTACGCCAAAGTGGGGGTGTATATCTGCTACGACCGCCACTTTCCGGAAGGGGCCCGCATGCTCGGCCTCAACGGAGCCGAAATTGTGTACAACCCCTCGGCCACGGTGGCCGGCCTTTCCCAGTACCTGTGGCAGCTCGAGCAACCCGCCCACGCCGCGGCCAACGGTTACTTCATGGGCTGTATCAACCGCGTGGGAACGGAAAAACCCTGGAACCTTGGGCGCTTTTATGGCTCTTCCTATTTCGTGGACCCCCGCGGCCAAATATTTGCCCAGGCCTCTGAAGACCAGGACGAGCTGCTGGTGGCGGAGTTTGACCTCGACATGATAGAGGAAGTGCGCTCCACCTGGCAGTTTTTCCGCGACCGGCGCCCCGAAACCTATGGCAGGCTCACCGAGCTTTGAGCGTTCCTTCGCGCACAAAGATATATTTTTTGAGCTTGAACTTGTTTTTTGAACATTACTTAGTTTTACGTTGTCAAGTCAGGTCTTCGCTATCTTTCCATACCTTTCTTCTACTTTTTTCTTGCCAAAAAAGTAGCAAAAAGGCAAGCACGAACCAACCAAGGCCAGCCCTTCTTCCCATCCTCCCCACGTTGGTGCACCCCAACGCGCTTGGACAAGGGGGCAACTCTCAACTTGACAAAGTAGAATTAGTAGCTATTTTAATATTGAAAAGATTTTCGAATCAAAAACTTAACTTCTCATGGCCGAATACAAACGCCCAGCATCCGAAGCAGAATTTGAACAAAACTTTGCTCCCATTCACCCCCTGATGAATGACACCCAGGCCTATTACGAAAGCGCCCGCTGCCTGTTTTGCTATGACGCCCCTTGTATCAACGCCTGCCCTACGGGCATCGATATTCCCCTCTTTATCCGGCAAATACACACCGGCAATGTGGCCGGGGCTGCCAAAACCATTTACGACGCCAATACCCTGGGCTATGCCTGCGGCAAAGTATGCCCCACCGAGGTGCTGTGCGAAGGAGCCTGTGTGTACAATGAGCAGCAGGTCAAGCCCATCGAAATTGGGCGGCTGCAGAGCTATGCCACCGGCAGGGTCATGGCCGAAAACCGCCAGCTCTACCGCCCGGGCAAGCCCAATGGAAAAAAAGTGGCGGTGATCGGTGCCGGGCCTGCGGGCATAGCCTGTGCCTGCGAGTTGCGCATGTATGGCTTTGAGGTGGATATATACGAAGCCAAGGCCCAGCCTGCCGGCCTCAACCTGTACGGGGTGGCGCCTTACAAAATTACCAATGAAGAAGCCCTGGCCGAGGTAGCGTACCTGCAGCAGCAATTTGGCTTCAAATTGCTGTGCAAGCGCCCAGTTCGCAGCCGTGCAGATCTGGATGAGCTGGAGCAAACCTATGATGCCATTTTCCTGGGCATTGGGCTGGGGGGCACCCGCAGCCTGGGCATTCCGGGCGAGCAGCTAGCCAACTGCCTGGGGGCGGTGGAGTTTATCGAAGCCCTGCGCATGCAGCAGCACCAGCTGCAGGTGGGCAGGCAGGTGGTGGTCATTGGCGGGGGCAATACGGCCATGGACGCCGCCTCCGAATCGGCGCGCATGGGCGCCGAAAGCGTGATACTGGCCTACCGGCGCAGCAAAGAAGAAATGGGGGCCTATCCCTTTGAGTACGAACTGGCCAAAAGTGTGGGGGTCAGGGCCTTGTTCAACGTTTCGCCCGTGGAGATACTGGGAAAGGAGCAGGTGGAAGGCGTGAGGTTTGTGCGTACGCGCAGCCACAAGGGCGAGTTGGAAATAGTGCCCGGCAGCGAATTTATACAGCCCTGCGACATGCTGATACGCGCCACGGGCCAAAGCAAACACAGCGCGCTGCTGCAGTTGATCGAGGGCCTGGAGCTGGACGCCAAAGGCCGTATATGCGTGAACGAGCGCTTTCAGACGGGCAATGCCCGCTATTTTGCGGCGGGTGATGCGGTCAATGGAGGCGTGGAAGTGGTCAATGCCGTGGCGGAGGCGCGCCGGGCGGCGCGGGGGATTCTGGAGGCGGTAGCTCCTGATTAGCAAATTCTATTAGCTGTGTACCGTGATCGAATCATTATCAATTTCGTAACTATTCAGCACCCTCAGGGTGAAAAAAACAATTGTTGTAAGTTGTTCATTTTCAATGACTTGTATTAACCACCTCCAACTCCTCCTTGAAAAGGAGGAGAGTTCTCCGGGGCAGGCGGCGCAGCCGCC
>RFHT01000757.1 GCA_003696835.1 Bacteroidota bacterium | reverse complement strand
CCCCGGAGGGGCCAAACCTTTGTAGAACAACCAACCCCCACGCATCCCAGCTCCGTAGGAGCGACACAAAATTTTCACCCATAGAATGTGTCGCCCCGCAGCACGCTTACCGCCAGTTGAAGGTGCGCAGCCGCCTCATCGCTGAGCGCGGAACCGGTACGGTGGCTACGGGCTTGTGAGGGAGTTTACCGTACTTCATTTGTATTAATGGCTAATAGGATTAATGGCTAATAGGCCATCTATTCTGTACTCAAAACGCAATGAGCTGGGTTTCGCGCCCTTTTTGCAGCATGATGCTTTTTTCTTCTTTGCCCACCCGCACGTGCACAATGTTTTTCTGAGGTTCAAACAACTCCATGAAAAAGCGGTTGGTGATTTCAATTTCCTTTACCTCTTCCACCCCTTCGGCTTCCAGGTAGCACCAGCTTACATCCAGCTCTACCTCTTTGCCCAGGTAGCGAAAGTTCACCGGGCGGCCATTGACCTTAATTTGGAGCTGCTTTTGCAGGTAGGCGCCAATATATACATCGGCCGAATCGGCTTCGCGTTCTTCTCCTAGGTAAAGGGGACCTACTCCTTCGTTTTCAAGGGCCAGCACCAGGTCTTCGGTAAAGAGCTTGGCCGAAATTTCCAGGCTTTTGTGCTGGGGGTTGAAATAGATCTGGCAAATGCTGAGGTAAAGGGGATGACTAAAACCCGTAAGTAAAGCTACCAACAACAGCGAACCGAGGCTGTACAGGCCGGGACTTTTTATTCGGGCAAAAAAAATATGCATATTCAAGTGTTATGGTAAAGGAGTAAAAAACATATTTGCAAAGCCATTATTAACAACAAAGATAACCAATAATTTGCTTAATTTCGCGCCCATGTCGAGCTTTGAACTGTACCTCAAACTGGGGTTTACCCATATATCGGATATAAAGGCCTACGACCACATACTGTTTATCGTGGCCCTATGTGCCATTTACCGCCTGCGCCAATGGCGGGATGTGCTCATACTGGTTACGGCCTTTACCATCGGGCATTCCCTTACCCTGGCTTTGGCCACTTTTCACGTCATTCTCATCAAAACTGAAATTGTAGAGTTTCTCATTCCCCTCACCATTCTCATTACGGCCCTGCTGAATGTAAGCGGCAAAGCAGGTGAGGCCTACGGTCGCAAGATGCGGTTCAACTACGGGCTGGCCCTCTTTTTCGGCCTCATACACGGCATGGGCTTTTCCAATTACCTGCGTGCCCTGCTGGGAAAGGAGGAGAGCATTGTGGGGCCGCTCTTTGCCTTTAACCTGGGGCTGGAGCTGGGGCAAATCATGATTGTATGCCTCACCTTTGTGGCGGCATTTATCGTGCTGAACATTTTTCAGGTGAAACAGCGCGACTGGAACATCTTCGTTTCGGGCGCTGCGGCGGGTATTGCCCTTACGCTCATGATCAACACCTGGCCCTGGTAGCGGGCTGCATGCCCGGCATTGAAGGGGAGTACAAGGAGCGTAGCAGCCAGCAGTACCCCTAACCCCCCAGGCGGTTGATTTTGTATCTGGAGTTATTTTTTTGGTTTATAACTTCCCCAACTGCCGCGCAGCAGGTTCCAGTTGAGGGGGGGAGGAGTAGTGGACACCGAGGAAGCGGGGCCCTTTTCCTCAGGCGGAGGCGGGCCTGCCTGTATCACCACCTGGCCCAGATCCGGAAAGATCAGCGTATCGGCAGAGGCGGCAGGGGCTTGGAGCTTCAGCTCAGTCGGGCCGGAAGGGGAATAGGTAGCCGAAGGCGCACGAAACCCATATTCATAAATGCAGGCCCCTGCCAGCAGCAACAGTACCCCCCCCAGGTAGGGCAGCAGCACCCGGGCCGGGAAGTAGGACTTCCAGTGGACAGGCTGCACATCAGGCCGGGAAGGCACGTCCGTTTCCGACTCAGCAGGCCTGCGGTAGCTCCTCAGCGGCATGCCCAGCACGTCGCGTTCTGTCCATACAGGCGGAATGGGTGGTTGGTCTTGCTTGCTCATATTCCCGGGTTTATCGGTACATATCCAGTATGCTAAAGAGGCGAACAAATTCCCTCTTTTCCTCCTCGCTGTTGCGGATGCGGTACAACACCTGACGACGGCGGCGGCGCAGGTCGTTGGCATACTCCCGGCCATTTACCCGCATCACAAAGTTGGCCCGCTCAGCGTCGGAGAGGCTACGCATCCAGTCCTGTATTTCCTTTTCGAGCGCAGTGAGGGCCGTTTCATTGTCCTGGTAAAACTCCCGCAAATGGTCCATCATTTCCTCCTCGGTGCGCTTGGCATAAGCTTCATTGATCAACTGGGCCATGCGCACGGCCAGGCGGTTGTATTTGTCTTCCGGGGTAATGTGGTAGTTGTCCACCAGGGCCTGCAGCTCGCTACGCGTTTCATCATTCAGCACGCCTTCTTCTTTGGGCCCACAGGCAAAACAGCTTATACAAACAAGGGTGATCAGCAGCAATCGCTTCATGTGTTCAGCAGTTTGAAACATCTAGGGGGTAAATTAATAAAATTCTATGATTTTACTCATGAAGGTTCATATTTCCTGCAGCCTTCGTTTTTCCAGCTTCACCTGCATACCTCCTTTGGGACGCAGGGTAATGAGGGGTTCCATGCCTGCGGGCTGGCCCGGCAGGCAGCGGATGCGAAAGCGCTGCAGCACCATGGCCAGCACAATTTGCATTTCCATGAGGGCAAAATGATTGCCAATACACAGTCGGGGCCCGCCGCCGAAGGGGAAATAGGCGTATTTGGGTCTCGCTTTTACTGCCTCAGGCAGGAAGCGGTCGGGTTCAAATGCTTCCGGCGACTCCCACAGCTGCGGCAGGCGGTGTACCACATAAGTGCACATGGTTACAAATGCGCCTTTGGGAATGTGGTAGCCATCTATATGATCATCGGCCAGGGGCTCGCGGCCGATGATCCAGGCAGGCGGGTACAGCCGCAGCCCTTCCTGTATGGTGCGGAAGGTATATTCCAGCCCCCTGATGGACCCGGCCGTTGGTTCATCCTGCCCCAGTACGGCCTCAATTTCCGCCACGACCTTTTGCTGCACCTGCGGATGCTGATCCAGCAGATAAAACAGCCAGCAGAGGGCATTGGCCGAGGTTTCGTGTCCAGCCGCAAAGAGGGTGATACACTCATCGCGCAGCTGCTTGTCGCTCATGCCCTCGCCCGTTTCTTCGTCCCGGGCCTCCATGAGCATGGCCAGCAGATCGTGCTGTCCGTCCTGGCCTGCGCGGCGGCGCTGCTCAATCATGCCATATACACTCCGGTCGAGCACCTGCATGGCCCGCTGGTAGCGCCGGTTGGCGGGGGTAGGCATCCAGTGGGGCAGGTTAAAGGGGTTGTTGAAACGCTGTATGTGATAGCGCATGGCCGTGAGCAGGGCCCGCCCAATTTCCAGGTTGTTTTGCACCGAAGCACCAAAGAGGGAGGTAGCCGCAATGTCGGAGGTAAGCACCATCATCTCATCGGCCAGGTTGAAGCCCGGCTTGTGTTCCCACTGCTGCAGCATTTCGCGGGTGTGCTTCACCATGTTTTGGGCCAGCTGCTGAAGGCGGTGGCGGTGAAAAGCCGGCTGAGCTATGCGCCTCTGTTTGCGCCAGAAGTCGCCGTCGCTGGTGAGCAGCCCTTCCCCAAGTGAAATTTTGAGGGCACGGGTGTTGGGGTCTTTGATGTAGTTGCGGTTATGGCCCACCAGCACCTGCTGTATATAGGCCGGCTCCACCATGCTGATGAGCCGGCGCCCCGGAATGCCCACCTCCAGTATGGGGCCGTAGCGCGAATGCGCCTGTTGAAGAAAATGGGGCGGGCTGCTCACAAAGGGACGCAAGTTTCCCAGCAACCAATGGGCGCGTGGAATTTTGGGTATCTGCCGTACAGCAGAGGAAAGAGTAGCAGTAGCTGGCATTGTTTTTTTTGGGTAAATATGCAGTTTTTTGGGGGAGGGTAAAAGATTTTGTTAAACTAAGGCGAGTTCGGGATATTAAGCCTGGGTTATCAACCGTTTATCTTTGATACGAATTTCGCACCTATTCAGCACCCACAGGGTGAAAAAAAAATTATCGCAAGTTGTTCATTTTCAATAGCTTGTATTAACCACCTCCAACTCCTCCACGAAAAGGAGGAGCGTTCTCCGGGGCAGGCGGCGCAGCCGCCTGCCGCCGCCTCAGCTCCCCTCCGGGTCATGGGCGGCATGGCCCCGTCAGGGGCCCAAATATGGGTAGCGCCAGCCAAGTATTTCGTGCCTCACCGAAACCTGCTGCTGCTGGGTAAATTCCTTGTTGTTGTGCTGAAGCCCGGCCTGGCCAAGCAGGTTCGCTAGCCCCGCGGCTTTTGCCCGGCAAATTCGTTAGCCCCGCGGCTTTAGCCCGGGGCCTGACTTTGTCCCACGGCTTCAGCCTTCCTTGCGTGTGCGGTAGGCGTGCTGTACCAGTAGCTCCAGGGGCACCACTTCCAGGGTTTTTTCATGGGTGGCTTCCAGCACCACAAGAGGCGCCTGTCCGGCCTGGCAGGCTTCCAGCCAGCGGCTGGCACACAGGCACCAGCGGTCGCCGGGTTGCAGGCCCGGAAAGCGGTATTCGGGCCTGGGCGTGGACAAATCGTTGCCGTGGGCACGAGAAAATGTCAGAAACCCATCGGTAACCACCACGCAAACGGTGTGCATGCCGCGGTCCATGGGGCCGGTATGGCAGAAGCCGTCGCGGTAGAAGCCGGTGAGCGGCTCAAAGCAGCAGGCCTGCAGGGGCGTGCCAAATACATTTTGTTCGCTGGAAACGGAGGGTTTCATAGGTGCTTAGTCAACGGTTTTTTCCCTGAAATGAGCCACGGCTTTCCCAAAGGCCGAGATAAAATCATCGGCCTGAACGTGGGTGAGGCACAGCGGTGGCAGCAGCCTGAGGGTATGGGGCTGGGAAGAGGAGCCGGTGAGCATGTAATGCTCACTGAGTAGGTGGGCGCGCAATTCTTTTATGGGAAACTCCATTTCCACTCCAATCATCAGCCCTTTCCCCCGCACTTCCCGCACTCCGTTGGTATTTCGTAGCTTATCCATGAGGTAGTTGCCGGTTTCCGTTGCATAGTGCATGAGGTTTTCGCGCTCCAGCACCTCCAGCACCGCGATCCCGGCCGTGCAGGCCAGGTGGTTGCCGCCAAAGGTGGTGCCCAGCAGCCCATAGCTTGCCTCAAAGCGGGGGCCGATCATGACCCCCCCTATGGGAAAGCCGTTGCCCATGCCTTTGGCCAGGGTGATGAGGTCGGGCTGTACCCCCGCATGCTGGTGGGCAAAAAACTGGCCCGTACGCCCGTAGCCCGACTGTATTTCGTCGGCAATGAGCACTGTATCAGTTTCGTCGCATAGCTGGCGCAGCAGCTGCCAGTAAGCCGGACTGGCTTCATACACCCCCCCTATGCCCTGTATGCCTTCCAACACCACGGCGCAAATTTCTCCACTTTGAAGGTGCTGCCGCAGTTGTTCCTCTTCTTCCCAGGGCAGGCGCACTACGTGTTGGGTAAAGTTGATGGGCGCCTGTATGCGGGCATTGTCGGTAATGGCCACGGCCCCGGATGTACGCCCATGAAAGCCCCGCTCAAAGCAAACCACCTTGCTGCGGCCGTTGTAAAAGGAGGCCAGTTTCAGGGCGTTTTCTATGGCTTCGGCTCCCGAATTGCACAAAAATAAGTGGTAGTCGGGGTAGCCCGAAAGTTCACCCAGCTTTTCAGCCAGCTCTTCCTGAAGGGGGTTGCGCACGGAGTTGGAGTAAAAAGCCAGCTGGTTGAGCTGCTCGTGCAGCCGCTGCACGTAGTGGGGGTGGCTGTGGCCAATGGAAATGACGGCATGGCCCCCATAGAGGTCCAGGTAGCAGTTTTCCTCGCTGTCCCATACGTAGCATCCCTTTGCTTTTACAGGGGTGATGTCGAAAAGCGGGTAAACGTTAAACAGCTTCATAGGTATGTGATTTTTTATGGGTCAAAGAAATGAAAAAGACCGGCTTTCAGCAAGCCTTTTTTCTCAAAAAGCCATAGCCTTGAGCCGGAGCCCCAGGCTTTCCTCCAGCCCAAACATGAGGTTCATGTTTTGGGTAGCCTGGCCGGATGCCCCTTTGATCAAGTTATCAATCATGCTGATAATGAGCAATTTGTTTTGGTGTTTGCTCAGGTGCAGCACGCATTTGTTGGTGTTCACAACTTGCTTGAGGTGAGGATTTTCCTCGCTTATCCACACAAAGGGGTGGCTGGCATAGTACTGCTCATACAGTTGGCGGGCTTCCTCCAGCGACAGCCCTGTGTGCAGGTAGGCGCTGGCATAAATGCCACGTGCAAAGTCGCCCCGCAGGGGCAGGAAGTTGATGTCGTGGGCCAACTGAGGCTGAAGCTGCCGCAGGCTTTGGTGGATTTCGTCCAGGTGCTGGTGGGTAAAAGCTTTGTAAATGGAGAGGTTATTGTTTCGCCAGCTGAAATGGGTGGTGGGCAGGGGTTTTTGGCCCGCACCCGTGGAGCCAGTTATGGCGTGTACGTGCACTTCGCTTTGGATGG